>NZ_CASEXV010000001.1 GCF_949292005.1 uncultured Bifidobacterium sp.
ATCGTCCACCAATGCCGGCTCACCGAGGGCACGCTGGTCGTTGGCTCCCAGGTGAACGCCAACATCGACATGGAGCGTCGTGGGGCAATCGCCCGGTCGCATACGGCGACCCACATGGTCCACAAGGCGTTGCGCGAGGAGCTGGGATCACAGGCGACCCAGCGTGGCTCCGAGGATGCGCCCAACCGCCTTCGCTTTGATTTCCAATGGTCCAAGGCTCCGGGACGCGGCGCGATGGACGCCGTGGAAGAGCGCGTCAACGAGAAGCTGCGCGACAATCTCGCCGTAACGACGACGGAGATGCCGTTCGATGACGCCATAGCGCTTGGTGCCATGCATCTTTTCGGCGAGAAGTACGGCGACGTCGTCAGGGTGGTCTCCATCGGTGAGGATGGCTGGAGCCGAGAGCTGTGTGGTGGAACCCATGTCGACCACGTCGGCAAGATCGGGGCCGTGAGCATCATGTCCGAGGCCTCCATCGGATCAGGAGTGCGGCGCGTCGACGCCGTCGTGGGGAAGGGGGCATACGATTTCCATGCCCGCGAGCACGCCCTGGTCTCGCAGCTGTCCGACAAGCTCAATGCCCGTCCCGACGAACTGGCCGAACGAGTGTCCGTCCTTCTGTCGAAGCTCAAGGAGTCGGACCGCCGCCTTTCGGCCATGTACGAGGCGAAACTCGCGCAGTCGGTGCCGACGTTGGCCGCGGAGGCCGCGGCGTCGCACGACGACGTGATCCTTGTCTCACGCAATGTGGGCCCGTTCGGCTCTTTCGACGCGCTGCGTCGCACCGTACTGGACCTCCGGTCGAGAATCGGGGATGAACGTCCCGTCGTGATCGCACTTGCCGGTGTGAGCGAGGACGACAGGCCGATGATCGCCGTGGCAACGAATGAACCCGCGCGTTCGCGTGGCATCAAGGCGGGAGACCTTGTCAGGTCCGCGGCGAAGGTGCTTGGCGGTGGCGGCGGCGGCAAGCCCGATTTCGCGCAAGGCGGGGGAGTGGATGCCAGCAAGGTCGATGAGGCGATCGGCGATGTCCGTCGGCGGCTGCCTATGATGGGCTAGTCCATGGTCTGGATGGGTGTGGATCTTGGAGAGGCGAGGGTCGGGCTGGCGTTGTCCGACCCGGAACTGACTTTCGCGCATCCCGAGGGGAATATCGAGGTCCACGGCGATTCCTTTCATGCGCTGGATGCAGTGATTGGCATAATCGAAGAGAACGACGTGGATGTCGTGGTGGTGGGACTGCCTCTTATGCTCGATGGCTCTGTCGGGGCGAGTGGGAAAAAGGCCACCCGGTGGGGACGGAATCTTTCGCGACGTGTTGAGGATGCCGTGGCATCGAATGATTGGCATGGAGGTTCTGCTCCACAGGTCGTCATGCGTGACGAGAGGTTGACCACCGTGATGGCGCATGACGGTCTGAGAAGCGCGGGTATCGCCGAACGCTGGCATCGTGCCAGAGTCGATCAGCAATCCGCCGTTCTCATACTGCAATCCGCGTTGGATGCACGGTCACAGGAGGAGCGTGACAGATGACAGATGATGAGCTTAAGCCTGATGACAACGACGACGTGAACGGCAGCGACGATGCCGCCGATGCCGGTGGCACGCTTGATAAGACGGTCGGCGTGGACGGGGTCGACGACGAGCAGGAGCCCGAGGGCTTCGATGAGTTCTTCGAACGTCGCGCCCAGTGGACGGGTGGGGAGTCTGACCGGATCGACGCTTCCGATGTCCATGGAGATCCGGATTCCGGCGATCTGGGCGAGCCGGATGGTCCGGATGTCCCATCCGATGATAACCTTCCGTTCTCCCGCAGACAACGGCGCCGGGATCACAAAAGGCATCAGCGGCACAACATCATCCTCATCGTCGCGGCATGTCTGGTGCTCACGCTGATCGGCGTCGGGGTATTCGAGGGATATCGGGCGCTGTCACGGTGGAGCGCCGCCAGGGCATCGCAGGAATCAAGTTCCGAAAGCCTGGACTACCCGGGACCCGGCACGGGCACGGTGACCTTCACCATAGCCACGGGAGAAAGCGTGAATTCCGTGGCCTCGCGGCTGGTGTCGGCATCGGTAGTCAAATCGGCGGATGCGTTCACCACCGTTGTTTCCGCGAACGACGCCACCATCTATCCGGGCACGTATCAGTTGAAAAAACACATGTCAGCGGCCGATGCCCTGTCGGTTGTGTCCGACCAGAGCAACGCCAAAGGTGTGCTGGAGATCAAATCGGGCGAGCGTGTGTCGGATGTCGTCGCGAAGGCCGTCGCGTTGACGAAGATCACGACAAAGGAGTTCAACGCGCTCATCGATTCCGGTGGATCCGGCATCCTCCCCCCGGAGGCCGGCGGAAAGTTCGAGGGTTGGCTCGAACCCGGATCCTATGACGTGTCCACCGCGACCACTGCGGCCGAGGTGCTCAAGCCGATGGTCAAGGCGCGGATCGAGAAGCTCGACGACCTGGGGGTTCCCACGGGCGCGCAGCGCGAGAAGATTCTCATCATGTCGTCCATAGCCGAGGCCGAGGTCAACAAGGATGACTACTACGGCAAAGTGGTTCGTGTCATTCTCAACAGACTGTCGAAATCCATGGTCCTGGGCATGGACACGACGGTGGCCTACGGCGCGGGCGTGAAGGCGAGCCAGTTGACCGACGCGATGCTTGCCGACTCGTCGAACACCTATAACACGCGTCTTCACAAAGGACTTCCGCCGTCTCCCATAAGCAATCCCGGGGACTCCGCAATCACCGCCGCACTCAATCCGCCGTCGGGGAACTGGCTGTATTTCGTCACAACGAATCTGAGCACAGGTGAGACGAAGTTCGTGGTCACGGAGGCTGAGTTCTGGAAGATACGCGAGGAGTACAAGAACTCGAACAGCGACGCGAACTAGCGTGAACGCCTGTCGCAGCCGACCGCTTTCCCGGCTTGTGTTCCCATCGGCACGCCGACGCATGCTGGGAGACCGGTCGTCCCAGATGGCTGGTGGCAGTAGGATGGGCTCGACTGACTGGATCACGGAGGAATGAGGTCACGAATGTTACGTTGGCAGACCGCGGGCGAATCACATGGCGAGGCGCTTGTCGCCATGATCGAGGGACTTCCCGCCGGTGTGAGGATCTCCACATCGGACGTGGTGGACGCGCTTGCGCGTAGAAGGCTGGGATACGGCCGCGGGTCGCGTATGACATTCGAACGTGATCATGTCCGGGTGCTCACAGGCGTCCGTCATGGATTCTCGCTGGGATCTCCCATCGCCATGGAGATCGGCAACACCGAATGGCCCAAATGGACCAAGGTGATGAGCGTCGACGCCTTGGACGAGGAGCTTGAGCCAACGGGCCGCAACGCGCCGCTCACCCGTCCGCGTCCGGGGCACGCGGACCTCACCGGCATGCGTAAATACGGCTTCGACGACGCCCGTCCCGTTCTGGAGCGCTCAAGCGCCCGTGAGACGGCATCCCGGGTAGCTTTGGGTGCGATAGTGGGGGATTTCCTTGAGCAATCTCTGTCGATTCGCACGATCGCGCACGTCGTGTCCATGGGAGGCGTGGGGGTTGATGACGATTATGTCCTTCCGACACCCGACGACCGTGATGCGCTTGACGCCTCTCCCGTCCGGACGCTGGATAAGCGAGCCGAGGCCCGCATGGTGTCCCGAGTGGACGAGGCCAAGGAGAACGCGGACACGGTCGGAGGAGTGGTCGAAGTCATTGCCTATGGCGTTCCGGCCGGTCTGGGGACCTATGTGGAATCCGACCGTCGTCTTGACGCGGCACTGGCGGGAGCCCTTATGGGCGTACAGGCGATCAAGGGAGTCGAGATAGGGGATGGCTTCCGTGAGGCCGAGCGCTTTGGATCGCAGGCCCATGACGAGATGATCCCGGGCGATGACGGGACCATAGGCCGGCTGAGCAACCGTGCGGGTGGAATCGAAGGTGGCATGTCCAATGGGCAGCCGATTCGCGTGCGCGCCGCCATGAAGCCGATTCCTTCCATTCCCAAGGCGCTGCGGACAGTCGATGTCTCCACCGGCGAGGCGGCGAAGGCCATCAACCAGCGATCCGACACGACGGCGGTCCCTGCCGCGTCCATAGTCGTCGAGGCCATGGTCAGACTGGTTCTCGCGCGTTTCGTAATCGAGAAGTTCGGAGGGGACACCGTGGATGAGGTCGCTCGCAATGCAGCCGCGTACCGTGCGGCCTGGCCGGAGCACATGCGGTAGGGATCGGGCGGCAGGTATCGGTTATGGACTCACAGGTGAATGGTCCGCTGGCGGTCGTCATCGGGATGCCCGGCGCGGGCAAGACGCGTATAGGCCGTGAGGCGGCGCGGATTCTCGATGTGCCCTTCGACGATTCGGACAAACACCTCGAGCGTCGTGCCGGAACGTCGGTCACCCGGTATTTCCGCGACCATGGGGAACCGGGTTTCCGACGCCTCGAGGAGCATGTCATAGCTGATCTTCTCGAGAGCTGTCGGGGAATACTATCCTTGGGTGGGGGAGCCCCCATGACTGAGGGCACACGTCGGCGGCTCGAGGAGTATGTCGCACGCGGAGGACGGATCATTTATCTGCGGGCCGATCCGCAGGAGGCGATGGACAGGGCCGCGCAGGCCGGGGGCCGACCGATGCTTGCGGGCGACCCCCGAGGCCGGTGGAGTGAGCTCTTTGAGGAGAGGGATCCGGTTTTCTCCTCGATAGCGACCTGCGATGTGAGGACACGGCGTATGTCGCCCTCGGCGGCGGCAAAAAGGATGGTCACGATGATTGCCGAACGTGTTGTGCATGTTCCAGTCGAGGGCGGAGCCGACTACGATGTTCGCATCGGGGCCGGCGTCCTCGATCAGCTTCCCTCTGTGGTGGGGTCTGATGTCCTCCGGGTCGCCGTGATCCACACGGAGTCGGTGCGCAGATACTCGGACAGGGTTCGCACGATGCTCCGCCAGTCCGGCCATGAGGTGGTCGAGATCGTCATACCGGATGCGGAGGCGGGGAAAACCGTTCGTGTCGCCGATGGCGTGTGGAGTCGACTGGCCGAGGAGGGCTTCACAAGATCCGACGCGATCGTGGGTATCGGGGGAGGGGCCGCGACCGATCTGGCGGGATTCACGGCCGCCACGTGGATGCGGGGCATCCGCTATGTCAACTGCCCCACATCGCTGCTGGCCATGGTCGACGCCTCCACGGGAGGCAAAACCGGCATCAACATTCCCTCGGGGAAGAATCTGGTCGGCTCGTTCTTCACGCCTGGCGGAGTTCTCGCGGACACCGACACCTTGGCCACGCTGCCTTCGGACATCCTCATCGAGGGTTTGGGCGAGGTCGCCAAATCCGGTTTCATCCGTGACGTCGGCATCCTTGACATCCTTGATGAGCACGCGGGTCAGTTGAGATCGTTCGAGGGGGAGACATTCGTCGGATCGGACCTCGAGCCGGTGGTGGATGAACTGATCGAACGCACCGTGCGCGTCAAGGTGCATCACGTCGCGACCGATCTTCGCGAGTCGGGACTTCGCGAGTTTCTCAACTACGGCCACACTCTGGGACACGCGATCGAGCAGTTGGAGCATTTCCGGTGGCGTCATGGCAACGCGGTCGCGGTGGG
>NZ_CASEXV010000002.1 GCF_949292005.1 uncultured Bifidobacterium sp.
AATCGACGTGCATGAGATCAACGCCCCTTTGACCCTATCCACCGCCGAACGTGTGCAGATACTCAAAAAGCCATGGAAGCTCGTGGGATTCGTCTGGACCATCATGCGGCTGTGGAGGACATTGCGCAGGGAGTCCCGGGCATGGGTCTCGAGTCATGGGACGCCCGACGCGGTGCTGGTGGGATACATGGGACATTTCGACGTTCTGCTGGCACGTCGGCTGTTCCCGCGCACTCCGATCATCCTGGATCATCTCATCTTCGCCGCCGATACGGCAAAGGACCGGGGAGCGAAGGGACTCAAAGTCAGGGTTCTGCGGCACCTGGACGATTGGGCGCTGAATGCGGCCACGCTCATTCTCACCGACACCCGCGAGCACAAGGATATGCTTCGTGCGGGTGACTCAGGCATGGTCGTCCCCGTGGGAGCACCGGAGGAATGGTATGCGGTCGATGGCACGGAACGCCGGCACGGCAGCATCGTCTTCTATGGTCTGTACACGCCGCTCCAGGGAACGCCGGTCATCGCCGAGGCGGTGAGTATTCTGCGCGATCGAGGCATCACTCCGCCGGTGACCATGATCGGAAAGGGTCAGGACTATCCCCGCGTGCGCGAGATATTGCGAGGCTGCCCCAACGTAGGATTCGTCGACTGGGTCGACCCCCATGATCTGCCATCTCTGGTCGCCGGGCACGATATATCCCTAGGCATCTTCTCAACCACCCCCAAAGGGCTCCGGGTGGTGCCGAACAAGGTGTACCAGTCATTGGCCGCCGGATGCGCGGTCGTGACCAGCGACACCCCGCCGCAGAGACGCATGTTGGGCGATGACGTGGCATATGTGGAGCCCGGGGATCCGGAGGCTCTGGCCGACACCTTGCAGGGTCTGGTGAACGACGAGGCCCTCATCGTCTCGTGGCAAAAGAAAGCCGTGGCGTTGTCGCAGGAATTCAAGCCGTTCCCAATCACCACCGATCTGGCGCACTGGATAGCCTCACAAACGCGGGAGAGACAATAATGCGCGTACTGCACCGCATCGCGACGTCGGCGATAACGAAATGGGTGTTCCTTGCGATCGCGCTCGCCGGACTCGTGTACGCCATCGCGAAGAATTGGACGGAACTGCTATCGGCGCTCCATCAGCTCAATTGGGGCATCGCGATCGGAAGCGTCGTTCTGGCCATCGCATACGTGTTCTTCACGCTGTGGTCCTGGAAGATCGTTCTTGAGGATCTGGGGTCGAGTCTTTCGTGGAAGGCCTCGACCCAGCTATTCGGGGTGAGCCAGATAGGGAAATACATTCCGGGTGGGGTGTGGAACATCGTCGCCGCCGCCAGAATAGGCAAGGACCACCATATTCCTGTACGACGATCGGTCACGGCGATGACCGTATCCGTTCTGATCTCCCTCCTCACCGGAGTCGGCATCGGAGTCCTTACCGTACTGGGAACCTCCGTGGACATTCATGTGCCTATCTGGCTCATAGTCCTTATGCTGGTCGCACTGGTCGTGCTACTGACGCCGCAGGTGCTGAACAGGCTGATCAGACTGGCCTTCAGACTGATGAAACGACCTGCGCCAGAAACGGAGATGAGCCTCCGAGGATTGGGTATGGCCACGGTAATGTCCGTCATCTCGTGGGTGATCGCGGGCCTTCAGATCTGGATTCTCGCCATCGGCTTCGGGATGCGTCTCAACCTGTCGGGCGTGCTCATGTCCATCGGCTCCTACGCGCTTGCCTGGGTGGCCGGATTCGTGGTTGTGTTCGTCCCCGCCGGAACTGGTGTTCGCGAAACCGTTCTGGGGTTGTTTTTCTCCTCGATATTGGGATCGGGAGCCGTTCTGGCGATTGTTCTCCTCAGCCGCGTCGCGATGACCATCGCCGATGTCGTGTTCGCGTCGGCCGGCATCGCCATGACGCGCCATCCCGGCATCCAATCGAATCACTCCGGAGCGATTCGGGATGGGGTTTCCGTAGCCCCCACCTCGAATGAGGATTCGGCCACCGAGGGTTCTAGCCGTTGATTACGCCCATGTAGGCGTTCAGATTGTCTGTCCAGTCGGCGGGAGAGAATCCCGTCGACTCGAGCTTCGACAGGTCCAGCGCGCTGTGCACGGGCCTCGGGGCGACCGGCCCCGACGCCGAGGCGAAGTACTCCCCGGTCGATATGCCCTTGATGGCATCACCATTGCCATGACGCAGTTCGAACACGCGTCGTGCTATATCCGCCCATGACTCGATCGGCCCCGAGCCCGTCATGTCGTACGTCCCGTATGCGGCGTC
>NZ_CASEXV010000003.1 GCF_949292005.1 uncultured Bifidobacterium sp.
AGGCGATGAGTATGCCAGGGCCGGCCAGCTGGATGGACTCGCTTGATCCATAGAAGAGTCCCGTTCCAATCGCCCCGCCGAGCGCGATGAGCTGGATGTGCCGGTTCTTGAGCGTCTTGCTCAGCCCCGCGTCCTGTGGATTGGCATTCGTCGGCGATGCCGTGGCTCCGTTCTGGGATCGTGCGGTTGTATCCATCATGTCCTCTCATCCCCGTGGCGCGCTCGGTGGCCGTCAGCCTTGACGCGACGAGGCACCACTGTAGGAGCAGCCTTGAATCTTGTGGGGCCTTGGTTCAAAATATGCTCTTCTGCGGTGGTTGAGGAATGCGTATTATCTCCAAGGGTAAGATAATATACTGTGACGATATCCGCCAGGGATCTGATGTTGAAGGGTCTCATGACACGGGATTCCAGTGTCCGCGGGTGGGCGACGGACCAGATGCCGAAAGGGGATTTTTGCCATGGGATACGAGCGGGAGGCCGTGGATGAGCTGTTCGCGACGGTGGCCGCGGGGCGGTCGCAGATGCAGACGAGGCTGATGCGCGCTGGCAAGGGGGAGCCCTTTGTGCTCAGGTATCTGCAACGACATGGCACCTGCACGCCATCGCGGCTCGCGGCGGCGTTGCGGGCAAGCTCCGGTCGGGTGTCGGCGCTTCTTACGGTGTTGGAACGCAAGGGTTTTGTGACTCGCGGCATGGATCCGTCCGATCGTCGGACCGTGCTGGTGAACCTCACCGACGCGGGCCGTGAGGAGGTCGAGCGTGGGTATGAGGAGATGAGATCGTCGATCTGCTGGATATTCCGACAGATGGGTGAGCGACGCACGCGGGAGTTCGTCGACTTGACCAAGGAGTTCTCGACGTACATGTCGCTGTGCCGCCCGGGCGAGCCCCGACCCACGCCCGAGGAGGTCGCGGCGGCGTTCGGCAACACGCCGAAATGATGGTGGGATGTGGATCTCACATAACTAATTATCTTTGAGCGTAAGAATCTATCAGTTGAAGCTTAAGACGTAAGATGCTGGGGACAATCGTCGTGGTCCCACTCTCCGGTGCGTTGCGCGGGTCGTGGGTCCTTGTCGCTCCCCATCGTCGTTCCGGTGGTGCCCAGGGCGCTGTCACATCAGCCGTGGGGGTTCGAACCCCCACGGCACGGCGGGAAGGAATCCCATGTTTCGTATCTCCCGATATCTGTCCAAGGGCGAGGTGGGGCAGCTGGCCCTCGGGCTGCTGTTCGTCGTCGGTCAGGTCTGGCTCGACCTGCGGCTCCCCGATTACATGTCGGACATCACGGTTCTTGTCGAGACGCCGGGAAGCCAGATGCGGGACATCTGGGTGGCGGGCGGCAAGATGCTCCTCGTGTCGCTGGGGTCGGTGCTGTGCGCGGTGATCACCGGATTCATCGCGGCCCGCGTGGCGGCCTCGTTCGGGAAGCGCCTGCGGTCGATGGAGTTTGCGTCGGTGGAGTCCTTCGGACCCGAGGAGATGGGACGCTTCTCCACGGCCAGTCTGATCACCCGGTCGACCAACGACATCACCCAGATACAGATGTTCATCACCATGGGACTCCTCCTGCTGGTCCGCGCGCCGATCATGGCCGTGTGGGCTCTGATCAAAATCGCGGGCAAGGGATTCGAATGGACGCTTGCCACTGGCGTCGCCGTCGTCATACTTATGGCCGCCGTGGCCATTCTCATGTGGATGGTCCTCCCCAAGTTCCGCAGCATGCAGCGCCTGACCGACAACATCAACGATGTGGCTCGTGAGAACCTCACCGGGCTGCGCGTCGTCAGAGCCTACAACGCCGAGGAGTATGAGGAGCGCAAGTTCGCCGGCGCCAACCGTGATCTCACCGACACCCAGCTGTTCACCAACCGGTCGATGGCCATCATGATGCCCTTGATGAACACGGTGCTGAACGGCCTGATGCTCGCCGTCTATTGGATCGGCGCCTACCTGATCGAGGAGGCGGGCGCCTCCGACAGGCTCACGCTGTTCTCCAACATGGTGGTCTTCTCCAGCTACTCGGTGCAGGTCATCATGGCGTTCCTCCTCATGAGCATGGTGTTCGTGCTTCTTCCCCGTGCCGACGTGTCCGCGCGAAGGGTGCTTGAGGTCATCGCCACGAAGCCTGCCGTCGTAGCGGGCGGCCGGCACGACGGGGAGCCGGGTATGAGCGGAACGGTCGAGTTCCGTGACGTGAGCTTCACCTATCCCGGGTCGCGCGAGCCGATGCTGCGTGACGTGAGCTTCACCGCGCGTCCCGGGCAGACCGTGGCGTTCATAGGGTCGACCGGGTCGGGGAAATCCACGCTGGTCAACCTTGTGCCGCGGCTCTATGACGTGACCGGTGGTCAGGTTCTGGTCGACGGGGTGGATGTGCGCGATTACGACACCGAGTCGCTGAGGTCCAGAATTGGTTATGTTCCTCAGAAGTCGGTGCTTTTCAAAGGGACCGTTGCGTCCAACATCTGCTATGGAGCGGACGTCGAGGACTTGGACCGTGTGCGGCGTGCGGCCCATGTGGCCCAGGCCGACGAGTTCATCGACCGGATGGACGGCGGCTACGACGCGCGCATATCCCAAGGTGGCGAGAACGTCTCCGGCGGGCAGAAACAGCGGCTGTCCATCGCGAGGGCCGTGTACCGCGATCCTCCGATATTGGTTTTCGACGACTCGTTCAGCGCGCTGGACTTCCGCACGGATCGCGCGGTGCGTGAGGCGCTTCACGAACGGATGTCCTCAGCAACCGTCCTCCTCGTCGCCCAGCGGGTGGGAACCATCATGGGAGCCGACCGCATCGTCGTGCTCGACGATGGCCGGGTGGTCGGTCAGGGAACGCATCGTGATCTGCTGCGGACCTGCCCGGTGTACAGACAGATAGCGCAGTCGCAGCTGAGCGAAAGCGAGTTGGGCATGGCGGACAAGGAGCGTGGATGATGGCTAACGCACGAATGGGACATGGTCCTGGGGGCCCTGGTGGACCTGGCGGCCGTGCGGTCGAGCGCCCGCATGACTTCGCCGCGGTGATGGCGAAGCTTGCGCGGTACAGCCGACGATACGTCCCCGCCACCGTGGTGGCGTTGGTTCTCGGGGCCGCGGGCACGGTGTGCCAGATCATTGGCCCCGACAGACTCCGTGACATCACCAACGAGATCCTCAAGGGGCTTCCGTCACTGGTCAACGGCAAGCCCGTCATGGGATCCGTGGATCTGCAGGCGGTGGGGCGCATCGCGTGGATTCTTGTGGGATTGTACGTGGGATACGCGCTGCTGGGCTATGTTCAGAGCTGGATCATGGCGGACGTCACCCAGCGCACCGCGCAGAATCTTCGCAAATCCATAAGCAGCACCATCAACAGGCTTCCTCTACGGTATTTCGACCGCACCAGTCATGGGGACGTGCTGTCGCGCATCACCAACGATGTTGACGCGATCGGCCAGACACTCGGACAGTCCCTCGGTTCCCTCATCACCTCGGTGACGCTGTTCGTGGGGTCGTTGGTGATGATGTTCCGCAACGACGTGGTCATGACGTTGTGGGCCATTGGGGCGAGCGTGCTGGGGATGGTCATCATGGGCGTGATCATGGGGACGTCCCAGCGGTTCTTCGTCAGACAGCAGCAGGCGCTGGGGGATGTCAACGGGCACGTCGAGGAGATGTACACCGGGCATATCGTCGTCAAAACCTACAACGGCGAGGCCGATGCCATCCGCCGCTTCGAACGGTACAACACCGACCTGTACGATTCGGGCTGGAAAAGCCAGTTCCTTTCTGGTCTGATGATGCCGCTGATGAATCTGGTCGGCAATCTGGGATATGTGGTCGTCTGTGTGGTGGGCGCGTCGAGGGCGATGGACGGGACCATCTCCTTCGGGGTGATCGTGGCGTTCATGATGTACATCCGAATGTTCACCCAGCCGTTGGCCCAGTTCGCGCAGGCTTTCCAGAACCTGCAGAGATGCGCGGCGGCCTCGGAGCGCGTCTTCGCTTTCCTCGAGGAGACGCCCATGCCTGACGAGTCGGGCAAGCCCTGTCTGTTGGGAAGCGCCGCCCAGGTTCGTGGGGACGTGGTGTTCGATCATGTGTGTTTCGGATACGACCCGGATTCGCTGATCATTCATGATTTCTCGGCGGTCGTTCCGGCCGGTGGGAAGGTCGCCATTGTGGGTCCCACGGGCGCGGGCAAGACAACGATGGTGAACCTGCTGATGCGGTTCTACGAGATATCTGACGGCTCGATCAGCATCGACGGCATCGACACGCGGTCGGTTCCGCGCTCGAACGTGCACGAGCAGTTCGGCATGGTGCTCCAGGACACGTGGGTTTTCCGGGGGACGATGCGCGAGAACGTCCGATACGCGCAGTCCGGGGTTTCGGACGCGGCGGTGGAGAACGCATGTCGTGCGGTTGGACTGGACCGATACATCCGATCGCTTCCGCAGGGATACGACACGGTGATCGAGGGGGAATCCCAGCTGTCCCAAGGTCAGAGGCAGCTTCTCACCATCGCACGGGCAATGGTGAGAGACGCTCCGATACTGATTCTGGACGAGGCCACATCGTCGGTGGACACGCGCACCGAGGAGCTCATCCAGAAGGCGATGGACTCGCTGACGGTGGGACGCACCAGCTTCGTCATTGCCCATAGGCTATCCACAATCCGCAACGCCGACATGATTCTCGTCATGAACCACGGGGACATCGTCGAACGGGGAACCCATGACGAGCTGCTGGCGGCCAAGGGATTCTACGCGGACCTGTACAACAGCCAGTTTGCGCTGGGGGATATGGGCTGATCGTCGTCGCGTGCGCAGCGGGCGTGATGAAGAAATCGCGTCAGGAGGTGAAAACCGTTCCCGGGAAGTCGCCGCCGATTGTCGCATGCAGATCGGCGGACAGCGTAAGGCAACTGAAAGGGAGAAGCGGCAGCAGGGCCTCCACGGGCAGCAGGAACAACGCGGTGGCCAGTCCATCCGCTGTGGCGGTCGGGTATGCGATTTCCCGCCCGTCACCGTCCCGGTCTGGCACGTGCGTCCAGGTGGCGGCGACATCCGTCACCGGCATTCCATCCAATGCGTTGATGAGATGATGCGCCTCCAGAGCGGCTGACGCCCGCCAGTGGCGCCGGCTTGGCGACGACGCGCACAACGCTCCGGACGACAGTCGCGCGACTCCGACTCCCGCATCCTCGTCGCGTGGGTCCTCCAATCCCACCGCAAGCGGCTCGTCCGCTCGCGCACGCATATCTCCGCCGGCGTTGACGAGAAACTCGCGGCCTGGGTCCTCGTCCAGCAGGACAGAGGTCATGAGGTCCACAAGGAACCCCTTGCCGCACAGGCCGAAATCAAGGTGGAGAGGACCGCGGGTACGCAGCGTGGTCCCGTTTCTGACGACGTCATGTTCCCACGTGGGTCGTCCATGGAGGCTTCCCAGATGATCGGGGGCGTCTGCGGCCATACGGAATGTGAGGTCCGAGCCGTATCCGAGCCTCATGAGATCCTCGCCCACGCAGGGGTCGAGACGACCGCCCGCCAGATCCACAAAGCGGTCGGTGAGGTCGAACAACGGCGACGACCATTCGGGAAAATCGAATGCGCCGCCATGTGTGGCGCGGCTCATAAGCCCCACCAGGGAGTCCTCGCGGAAACGGGAGAGCGTCGCCTCGAAATCCTCGATGAGTTGGATGAGCCGGGTTCTGGTGGCATCGCAGATTGGGCCGCTTGATTGGATGATCACTCCCGTGCCGACGGCATTGGGGAAGATCGCCCGATACCGCAGATGATTCGCGCCATCACGAGCGATGGGGGTCATGGCGACGTCGGGACCGCACAGGGTGGAACGATCGGCGGAGCCAAGGGTGGTTCCCGGTCCGTCCTGATTCCGTGCGGTTCGCATGGCCTCCATGCTAGTGGCTGGATCGTCGCCATGAGTGTTTCGCATAGTGAGATGCGGGGTGCTTCGGCGTGTGAGGGAATGCGAGGAAACGCCGGGAAAATCGATCCTCCAATACAACGGTTTGGAACAAAAAACAAGACTGGTGTTTCAGTCCGTTTCCTCTAGCTTGGGATGTGGATTTCGCCTGTGGTCATCGATGTGGGCGAGTCGCGTGGGTTCGGCCGATGCCGGATCCGACGGAGGAGAGATGGGAGAACGGGCGATGGGCATCACCACGCGGTCAGGACGTCGCGTCAAGGCGTCCGTGATGGTGGCGGTGTTCGTCGTGGCGTTCCTGTCTGCCGTCACGATCATGGGGGCGTCGTCGCTTGTTCAAGCATCCGCCGACACGGCCTCCGCGGATATCGCTGAGATCGCCACAACGTCCGCCGCCACAATATCGCCGACGTCATCCACGGACTACGAGTCATGGTCCGCCGTGGCGGACTCCATCGTGACGCAGATGGGGAAGGCGCGGAACCAGTACCATGCCGGAGACGTGTCCACCGCCTCGTCGACGTTCATGTCCGCCTACAATTCGCTGTACGTGGCTTCCAATTTCGCGGCCGTCGTGCGCGACACATTGGGATCCGACAGACAGACGGGTCTGCAGGATGAATTCACCGCCATGCAGACGCTATTCTTCGCCGAGGGGAATGCGGACGCCATAGACAAGGGCATCGAAGCACTTGGCCAGGGCCTCTCCTCCGCGTCGACCGCGCTCGATGCCACCGCATCCCTCGCTTCTCCATCGACATACGCCAAGGAGCAGGCCGCGCAGATAGCTGCGGACCGCAAACGTCTCGATGCCGCGAAGAAAAAAAACACCGGCAAGGGCGATCGGACGTGGACCGATGTGGCCGACGATATGTCCACGATTCTTGACCGGGCGTACGCGCGCTACGCCGCGGGAGAGGGCTCGGCGGGAGCCGGGCTGGTCAACGAGGTGTACTACCAGCATTACGAGAAGCTCGGCTTCGAGAAGAACGTCATGAACGTGATCAGCGGCAGCCGAGTCTCGCAGGTCGAATACCGATTCAAGAGGATTCGGCAGGCGATGATGGCCGGGACGATGCCGAAGAAGGACGTCAAAATCCTGGTGGCGGGGCTCAAGGCCATGCTCGTCGAGGATGCCGCCACCCTCGACGCCGGCTCCGGTTCGGATGTCTCAATCTTTACCCGTTTCGTCACAAGCGCGTTCGGGCAGGCCTTCCTCATCCTTCTTCGTGAGGGTTTGGAGGCGATTCTCGTCGTCGCCGCCATAGTGGCCTACCTTGTCAAATCCGGGAACCGCCGGATGACCAGATGGGTGTATCTGGGAATCGTTCTGGGGCTGGTCGCCAGCGGAATCCTCGCTTTCGCGTTCACCATGCTGTTCGGCGGATCCGGGCCGCAACAGGAGATCACCGAGGGTGTTGTCGCTCTGGTGGCCATGCTCATGCTTCTTTACACCAGCAACTGGATGCTGTCGAAATCGTCAGTTGAGGCGTGGAACAGCTATATCGCTGCCAAAACGTTGTCCGCAGTGTCCGCCGGAAGCCTTCTGTCGTTGGTCGTGCTGAGCTTCCTGACGGTGTTCCGCGAGGGTGCGGAGACCGTGATCTTTTATCAGGCGATGCTGTCGATGACCGACGGCGACACCACCGGAGTCTGGCTTGGAGCCCTGTGCGCGGCCGTCGTTCTCGTGGCTGTGTTCCTGCTCATCCGATACACGTCCGTGCGTATACCAATACGGCCTTTCTTCATCGTCACCAGCGTTCTTATGGCCGTGCTTGTCGTCGCCTTCGCGGGTGGTGGTGTGCACGCGCTGATCGAAGGCGATCTTGTCGACGGACATTACGTGGTCGGAGCACCCACGAGCGATTGGCTGGGTCTTTATCCCTACTGGGAGACTCTGGTCGCGCAGGTCGTGGCCGCTGCGGCGGTGGCCGTGCTCATGGGCGTGGGATGGGCATCGAGTCGTGGCGGTTCACCGGGACGTGGGGCTGAACCGGCCGTCAAAAAGACCACCGACAAACAAGAGAAGGAACACAACCAATGAAAATGAGAAAGAGAAGCACACTTGCGGCACTTGCGACGCTCGCGCTCTCCGGGGCGCTTGTTCTGTCAGGCTGTGGCTCATCCACCAGCGGGAGCTCATCGACGGCTTCGGGCACGTCGTCCAGCTCCTCAACGGCGGATTCGGGATTCGAGGAGGTTCCTGTCGGATCGAATCAGGATCAGGAGGTCGGCATCCTCATGGTCGGCGCGGTCTATTTCCAGCCGGTCGACATGGAGCCGTCAGGAATGGGGCTCAAGGCCGCGGATGCGAGCTTCCATCTTGAGGCGGACATCCATGGCAACAGCAAGGCCACGACTCTGGGTTACGGCAAGGGTGACTTCATCCCCGACCTGACGGTGAACTACGAGATCATCGACACATCCACAGGTAAGGAGGTCGAGGGGGGCAAGGCGACCTCGGGAACCTTCATGCAGATGAACGCCTCGGATGGACCCCATTACGGCGCCAACGTGAAGCTTGAGAAGGCCGGCACGTACAAGCTCAAGCTGTCGATCGAATCACCGGCAAAGCGTGGATGGATGCTTCACGTCGACTCCGAGACGGGGGTCAAGGGGCGCTTCTGGACAACGCCGTTGACGGTGACTTTCGACGGATGGAACTACACGCCACGCGAGTGGTAGACGCTGGGGGTCGGCTCCGAGAATCCGCGTTGCTCCGGGCGTTTTTCGGGACTCAGACCGTCGTGATCCAAGGATAGGCAATGCTCAAACAATTCGTCGCGGTGATGCCGGGCGTGCTCGGTCCGGCCCTGGTGATCATGTCGCTCTCGGTCGTGTTCGCGGTCGGGGAGGGACGGCGTCGTCCACGCAGTCATGCGTGGAGGCTCTGGGGTCTTGCCTTGGGCCTCGTGGCGGCCGTCGTGTTCGCCGCGCTGCGCGCCACGGCCGTGGTGAACCAGCGTACGTTCATCAACTATCCGGTGCTGGTGGCGCTGGTCGTCATCGATTCTCTGGTGATCGTACTGGTGGCGGCATCCACCCGGATTGTTTCCGGATGGCCATCGCGGCACCAGCTTGTGGATCTGGCCAATGCCCTGTCGGCCGTGATGATCGCGCTTACCATCTTCTTCGCCGTCCCGGATGTGATTCTGGAGCTCACCATCTGGGTGGAGCCGGGTGATCCCGTCTTCACGTCCGACATGCTTCTTCGCGCGTCCGGATTCGTGCTGGGGGTCGGTCTGAGTGTTGTCGTGGCGGCGATTTTCCGCACGATGCGGTCCACGCCGAAGGTTCGTCCCTGGTTCGTAGGCGCGGCCTGCATTCTTGTCGTGATCGTCTGGATGCAGCATCTCACCGCGCTTCTGCAGATAGTCCAGGCCCGCGATCCGGCGTTCCCTATGCGGTTGTTCGTTCTTCTGGCATGGTCGATCAACCACAACGATTGGTTCATCATGGCGCAGGCACTGGTGTTCCTTCTTCCGGTGGGATTCAGCCTGCTGATGGGGATTCGGCATCCCCATGACGACGGTTGCGACGCGGTCTCCGGGGCGGTTGCGGTCGGAAGTGCCGGCCCGGAGGTGGGTAATGCCCGGGCGCGCGTCGCAAGGGCTCGGCGTCGCCATGCGCGAGTTTCCGCATTATGGAGCATATGCGCGATGGTCATGGTCGTTCTGACGATGACGGTCGGAGTCGCGCGGTCCACCGAGGTCATCACCTTGTCGCCTCCTGAGAAATACTCGCTTTCGCAGGGGGTCGCCACCATCACGTTCGCCCAGGTCGCCGACGGTCATCTCCACCGTTTCCAATACACGGCCAAGGACGGCACCGTCATGCGGTTCATCATCATAAAAAAGAACGGCGGAGCCTACGGCGTGGGGTTGGACGCCTGCGAGAACTGTGGGGATGCCGGGTACTACGAGAAGGACGGGAAGATCATCTGCAAACGATGCGAGGTGGCCATCAATCTGGCGACGATCGGATTCAAGGGTGGGTGCAACCCCATCCCCTTCGACTACACGACGCAGAACGGCAAGATCGTCATCCAGACATCGGTTCTCGACGCGTTGAGCTCGCATTTCCAGTGAGGCGGTGGCGATGTTCTTCATAAGAATGGTCTATAGGTCCTTCAGCAGAGAGCTTCGCCGGCGTCTGCTCATCGCTCTTACCGTGTGCCTGTCCGCCACGGTGTCGGTGGCGATGCTGGGAGTCGTCTTCGATGTGGGGGACAAACTCAACGCGGAGTTGAGCACCTACGGGTCGAACATCACCGTGCAGCCGAAGGCCGACGCGGTGGTCGACGATCTGTATGGGTCGCAGGATGGGACCGGATCGTCCTCGGGAGGCGCGGATCCTACCTCGTTCATCAAGGAGTCTCAGGCGACCGCGATCAAAACGATTTTCTGGGCGTACAACATCGTGGATTTCGCGCCCAAGATCACCGTCCATGCGATGGTGGGGTCCACCAGAATTCCCATTGTCGGCACATGGTTCGCGAAAAACGTCTCGGTGGATTCCGGCGAGACGACGACCGCGGGGGTGCGTGGCATGCGGTCGTGGTGGAAGGTCGACGGATCGTGGGCCAAGGATGGAACCAACCAGGCGATGATCGGCAAGATGTTGGCCTCCACTCTTGGCGTGGGCGTCGGAGATTCCGTCACTCTCGCTGATGACGGACGGACGCAGGTCGTGAGGATCGTCGGCGTGGTCGATTCGGGCGATGATGACGACGGGTCGCTGTACATGTCGTCCTCATTGGCCCAGGCTCTGTCCAATTTGCCGGGCGAGGTGAGTTCCATCGAGGTCAAGGCACTGACAACCCCGGAGAACGATCTGGCCCGCAAGGCCGCGCGAAATCCGGCCGCGCTGACGCAGGAGGAGTGGGAGACGTGGTACTGCACGGCGTACCCCAGCTCCATCGCGTATCAGATCGAGCAGGCCATACCGGGTGTGGTGGCCAAACAGGTTCGGCAGGTGGCTGCTCTGCAGGGCAGTGTGCTTCGCAAAACCCAGGCGGTGATGATCCTGATGACCGCGCTGAGCCTTCTTGCCGCCGCAGTGGCTGTGGCCAACCTCATGGCGGCGTCCATCGCCGAACGCTCCGACGAGCTCGCTCTGTTGAAGGCCGTGGGAGCGACGGATGGCGCCGTGTCGCGTCTGGTTCTTGCTGAGACGGCCGCCATCTCCTGCGCGGGGGCCTTGGTGGGCGCGGGCCTGGGCTCCGCCGTGGCGCAGTTGATTGGCCATGTCGTGTTCGGCGCTGGTGTGACGATGCGGCCGATGGTTTTCGTTTTGGTGGCGGTTCTGCTCACGGTCGTGGCCCTGGTGGCCTCGTTGTCGTCGATCCGCTCGATTCTGGGGCTTCGTCCCGCGGAGGTGTTGCATGGCCGGTAGAAAACCTATGGAATCGAATGCCCGCATGTTCCTTGCGATGCTGCGGGGCGCGGTGTTGAGGCGCCGGTCCCGGGCCGTCATGGCGATCGTCTCGTCCGTGGTGGGGGCCGCGACGCTGTTCTGCCTGGCGGCCGTGTGTCTGGCCGTCCCTCAGCAGATGACGCGGGAGATGCGGTCGTATGGCGCGAATCTCATCGTCACGCCTGATTCCACGTGGGAAAGCAAAGGTGGGATCGACAAGGCGATGGTCGAGCACACGACCTCGATGGTGAGGGCCCGGGCCGAGGCGGCGTATGCGACGTACCGTTACGAGAACGTCCGCGTGAACGCCGCATCCTATGTGGTCGCCGGCATCACCCCCTCTGCCGTCAGAAACTTGAATGGGCATTGGAGCGTCGACGGCGCCTGGCCCTCGTCCGGTTCGGTGATGGTCGGGCGTGATGTCGCGGACGCCATGGATCTTGAGGTCGGGGGGACCGTCACCGTCGCCTATCGTTCCCAGGGGTCCGACGACATCCTCGACACGAAGGGAACCGAGTTCCAAGTCTCGGGAATCGTGGATACGGGCGGCTCCGAGGACGGGATGATCTACGCGGTGAATTCCGATGTGGACACGCTCGCGGGGTCGTCGCGTGGAGTGGACGTGATCGAATACTCCACGCAGGCGTCGGATGATGGGCTCGCGAAAACGGTTGAGGCCATCAACGACATGACGTCTATGCATGTGTCGGCGAGGACCGTCACGCGCATCACCGCCGCGGACACCCGGATCATCACCATGCTTCGGACCTTGTTCTGGATCGTGTCGGTGGTGGTCCTCGTTCTCACGTTCGTCGGGGTGTCCACCACCATATCGTCGATCGTCGCCCAACGAGGCAATGAGATCGGGCTGCGCAAGGCTTTGGGCGCGTCGGATTCCGGCATCGCCTCGGAGTTTCTGGTGGAGTCGGGATTGTACGGATTGCTTGGCGGGGTCCTTGGCACCGCTTTGGGGTACGTGTTCGCGGCGGTGCTCACGGTCGTGGTGTTCGACCGTTCACTCGAGATGAACTGGCCGCTGGCAGCGGGTTCGGTTCTTATGAGCGTGGTCATGGCGATGCTCGCCTCGGTGCCGCCGCTGCGTCGATCCTCGCATATCGATCCGGCCGTCGTGTTGAGAGAGGAGTGAGCGGATGGAGGGAGACGACGTGACGGAAGACGTCGACGTGATGAGGGAAGTGGGTGCGATGAGGGACATTGACGCAATGAGAGGTAAGGACGCAATGGGTGGAGCGGAAAAGCCGATGCTTGTGGAGTTGGACCACGTGTCGAAGATATACGGCGACCTCCATGCAGTGGATGATCTGAGCATCACGGTGCCCCAGGGCCAGTGGCTGTCGATTGTGGGGTCGTCGGGATCGGGCAAGACGACCTTGATGAACATCATCGGCTGTATGGACACCCCGACTTCGGGATCGGTGTCCATCGACGGACACCGTCTGGAGGACCTCACGTCCGCGCAGCTGGCGGATGTTCGCAAGAATGTGGTCGGACTGGTGTTCCAGAAATTCCATCTTGTCCCGCACCTCACCGCGGTGGAGAACGTGATGGTGGCGCAGTACTACCACTCGGTGGTCGATGAGCGTGAGGCCATGAGGGCCTTGGAGCAGGTGGGCCTTGGAGATCGGGCCAGACATCTGCCACGGCAGCTGTCCGGTGGAGAGCAGCAACGGGTGTGTGTGGCCCGAGCCCTGATCAACAGTCCGCGGGTGATTCTTGCGGACGAGCCCACGGGCAACCTTGATGAGGCGAACGAGGCCATCGTGCTTGACCTGTTCCGGCGTCTACATAAAGAGGGAACAACCATCATCGTCGTGACTCATGACGCCGCGGTCGCGTCCTGTTCCGAGAGGGAGATCATGCTTAATCATGGTGTTCTCGCGGGGGAGCGATGGAACGACGAGTCCGCCCGGAGTGAGTACGAGCGTGCGGGCGGGCGGCCCGCGTCCTCCGGGTCGGAGCGGGAGACGTCCGGCGGATTCGTCAGTCCGTCCAAGGCCGGCAAGGTTGATATTCGCACGGATTTCGTTTCGGATGGCCGTGCCGCGGATGGGCGCACGCAGGAGGCGCTCTGATGGTGGATGGACGTCTTGCCGTTCCGGCCGTGGCCGCCGTGGTTCTGGCCGTTGCGGGTTGTGGCGCGCGTGCCGTTCCCTTGGATGACGACTATGCCGGCGGCTCTGCTGAGTCCTCCTCGTCGATGTCCTCATTGTCCTCGTCATCCGCATCGTCCTCATCGTCCTCGTCGTCGAGTGACACGGGACTGTACCGTGACGGGACGTATTCGACCCGTGGGGAGTATGGTCCCATCCGCGAGGACAGCATCGACGTGCGTCTGACGGTGAAGGACGGTACGGTGAAATCCGTCAAGGTGACGGGAAATCCGGCCAACGCCATCTCCAAGAAGCATCAGAAGGCTTTCGCTTCGAGCATCTCATCCGTCGTGGTGGGGCGTCCCTTGAAGGGTTTGTCCATCGACACCGTGGCGGGGGCCAGTTGGACGAGCGAGGCCTTCAACAAGGCTCTGGAGCTGACGCGGGAACAGGCCTCCGTCACCCGATAGGGGCCTCTACACTCCCGAGGCTTCCGCGTGCGGGCCGTTCGGATGGCTGGTCGGTGATCGCCGGCCACAGCAGCGCCGTCATGCGTTCGGACCATGAGTCGTTGTCGGGTGTTCCTTCGGCCAGGGCCTGCATCGCCACCATCGAGCCGATGATCGTGCCGAACAGGAACTTCGGATGAAGGCCCATGCGGAAGATTCCCGATTTCTGCCCGCGTGCGATGAAATCGCTGAAGTGCCGCAGCTCGGGAACGATGGCCTGATCGATGATTCCACTGAAGTAGGTGCTGTTGGATGATAGGAGAACGCTCACCGCCTTGATGCCTATCCCGGTGGTGAAGCGCTCGCGGACCCTTTCCAGCAGAAGCCTCAGGCTGTCCCGGCTGGGATCCAGATTGGCCAGATCCTGCGATCCCGCCATCTCCAGCGTGCCTATCTTGTGGAGCATGTCGTCGGAGTTGCGGTATCGCCGGTAGATAGTAGTTTTGGCCACGCCGCTTCGGCGCGCGACCTCCTCGATGGTGATCGCTCCCACACCTCGAGAGGCGGCGATCTCCAGCATGGTCTGAAGAATCTTTCTGTCCGTCTCCTCGCGGGTGCGCTCTCTGGCAGTGGTCGCGCTCATTGTGGTGCTCCTTCTCCTTCCGTTCTAGAGCAATTTGGTTCTTTCCGCCGCGGCCGCATAGGAACGGTTGAGACGGAAGAGCGGTTTGCGTAGAACGAGGCCCAGAAGAAGCATTGGAGGGATGAAGAGCAGGAGCTTCCCCAACGCGATCCAGTAGTCGTTGTTGTAGATTTCGGCGATGGCGGCCCGAAGGGCTGTGACGGAGTGCGTCACGGGCAGATATGGGCTGATCTTGCTGATGAATTCGGGCAGCATGGGCATGGGGTAGGCAGCTCCCGATCCGGATATCTGCACCACTAGGAAGATCACTCCTATGGCCTTGCCCACGTTGTCGAAGCTCGCGACAAGCGTGTAGATGAAGAAGGCGTACACGAGGGAGCTCACCCATCCGTCGAGCATAAACAGCATGGGATGGTTCGCCTGCACACGCAGGAACAGAAGGTTCCCAGCGCAGGAGAAAGTGCTTTGAAGCAGGGCGATCACCGCGAAGACCCCGAAATGTCCGAGGAACATCTGATGGGGTTTGGGGTCTCCCAGCGCCGCTCGCCGTCGCTTCGAGATATTCGTTTTCAGCGTGACTGCCATAAGCAGCGACCCGACCCAAAGCGGCAGGAAGGTGTACAGCGGGGTCATCTGCGTGCCGAAGTTTGCCACGGGGTACATCACATGCCGTGTCATGGTCACGGGGGCGGCCAGTGTCGCCGCGAGCGTTTCGGAGTCGTTGCCGAGGATCTTGCGGACGGCGTCCATGTCGTCGCTGTCCAGCGCCTTGGTGAGGCGGGTGCTGAAGTCGTCGATCGTCGTAGCCGTGTGCGTGAGAAGCGTTGAGGTGCTCGTCAGCACCTTGCGCACTTTGGCTATGTCCTTCAAGGCTGTTCCGGCATCCTTGTCCAAGTCGGAAAGTGCCGTGTTCAGATCGTCCGATTCCCCAGACAGAGTGTTCACCGTTTTCTGGATTCCCGATGCGATGGAGGAGATTTGCGATGATAGTGAGCCGTTGATGGTGGTGCTCGTTGAGGAGATCTCAGCCGCCGCTTGATTCGCCAGTTTCGCCGCGGCCTTATGCGTTTTCTGAACGTCCGAGTTCTTCGTGTCGATATCCGTGGCCGAGGACGTGAGGGAATCCCTGACGGAGGTGAGTCCGGTGATGATCGTGGTGAGACGGTCCGCGACGCGATTGAGCGCCTTGGCCGCGGCGGGGACATCCTTGACCTGCGAGGCGAGCGATGTCACCGTGGATCTGATGGACTCATATTCCTTGATTTGGTCGTCCACCAGGCTGGCCTGCGCCCTCAGGCTTGCGGATGCGTCGGAGGATGTGGTGGATGCGTCCGAGAACGTCGTGTCGATGCTTTTCCCTACGGATGTGATGCTTGACGAGCTTTCCTTCAGGGCCGAGGAGAGCGTCGATATCGCCGCATCAAGCGCGGAGGACACATCCGTCACCCCCGACGCGGTCGACGATATGTCCTTGCCTGCGCTGGACGCCTGTCCGGACGCCTGCTTGAGAAGGCTCTGCGACGAGGTGATAAGCGACTGCGACCCGGTCATAAGAGCCGCATAGGAGTTGACGTTCGTGGCGGCGTCCGTGAGTTGGTCCGCGACATCGGAGATGTTCGACGAGAAGGATGACAGCCATGTGCGAGCCTGGGGTTTGTCGAGTTGGTCGGAGAGGTCCGACGCGATGCCCAGAGCCGTGGTCGCCAGCGTTTTGGCCAATGTCTCGTTGATCTCGGCCGCGATCTCGTCGGCTCCCTGCCCGGTGACCTTGGGCGCCAGGGCGTTCAACTTCTCGTTGGTGTAATAGGTCAGCTGGGAGTTCTCGGAATCGCTGGAGAAGAATGTCATCATCCGCTTGCTGAAGTCCTTGGGGATGATGACGGCCGCATAGTATTTGCCGGATTTCGTTCCGTCGATGGCGTCGGCCTTGGATGTGAACGTCCAGTCGAGCTGACTGTTGGCCCGAAGCGTGTCGACGACCTGGTCGCCGACGGTGATGCGGACGGGGAGAAGCTCGCTTTTATAGCCGTCGTCGGTGTTGGCCACCGCGAATTTGAGGTTTCCTGTGTTCGAGAACGGGTCCCAGCTGGCGGCCACGTTGAACCAGGTGAAAAGTCCAGGGATGACGACGAGGCCGATCACGATGATCACGGAGACGATATTGCCGGTGATGTGGCGCATATCGTCGACGAAGAGTCTGCCAATCGCTTTCATTTGGCGCCTCCTTCCTCGTTGGGCGTGATGGGGTCGATGACTATGGTGGGGGCGTCCGGGGAGGAACCGGCTTGGGGGGCATGCCTCGCCGAGCGGTCGTGCGTCCACAGACGCGATCCCCGGGATTGCGATATGGCGTTTCGAATGGCGTCGTCGCTGAGCGAGCCGAGCCGGATCTGACGGTCGATGCTGTCCCGCATAAGTTCAATGGACATCAGGAATCCGATGATGATCAGAATCCACAGCACCCATACCGCGAGTGAGAGCAGCTTGGTGCCGGTGGTCAGGGAGAACACCACGGCGAGGATGGCGGGGACGATGATTCCGGCGATCAAAGCGCCTCGCTTGAGACGTGGATAGCGGATCGCGAAGCCGGACGCGCGCCGCTCGATGGCCATTCGATAATCCTCCTTGTCGGCGAGTGCGTGAATGGCTTGGGAGAGCCTGTATTCCCCGCCGGGGAGCTGGACGGGTTCCCACAGGATCATGTCGCCTTCCTTGATTTCGCGAGCGAAGAGCTTGTTGACGCTGGCGAGATGAGGCCGGACGACGATGCCGAGTATGAACGCGAGAAGCGCGAACAGGAGGAGCTTGAGGATGTCCATCAGCCAGTGGTTTCCGTAGAATCCGCCGATTGTCTCGCGCAGGGCGGAGATGGAGTATGTGAACGGGAAGAAGGGATAGAGCGCCCGGAAGAAGCGCGGCATCATCTCGATCGGGTAGATTCCCGACGCGCCGGGAATCTGGATCATGATCAGCGCGACGCACAGACCCTTGCCCACATGCATGAAGGTGGTGGAGAGCGCGTAGGTGATGCTCAAATAGACAAGTGATGTGATGACCCCGGTGAGGATGAACATTCCTGGGCTGGCCGTCTGCACGCCGATGACCAGATCCCCGATCGTCGTTGTGAGGGCCTGGAGGGTGGCGAGGATGGCGAGGAACAGCCATCGTCCCCAGTAGCGTTGCGCGGGAGTCGGGATGACATCGAGGTCGTCGTCATCGGCTTCGAGCTTGACAATAACCATCAGGACGAACGCTCCGACCCACAACGATATGTTCGTGAACAGCGGGCTCATTCCGGAGCCGTATGAGTCGACGGGGTACACGGTTTTGGTGGACAGGACGGTCGGAGAAAGCATAAACGCTGTTATGCGCGACACATCGAGTTTTCCGCTTTTCCCCAGAAGGTCGGACAGTGCGGTCGAGTCGCCGATGGCCGTCAGATCGGTGGCGAGGGTGTCAAGCTTGGAGTCGATTCTCGCCAATCCCGATTTTGTGGAGGCCAGTGATGACCGTGTGGCCGTGGCTGTTGTGTTGACTTGGTTGAGAATCGTCGTCGTCTGGGCCAGAAGCGATGTCTGCCCGCTGAGCTGTCCGCTGAGGGTGGATGCTGTCTGTGAGAGCGTGGTCAGTCCGGTGTTGAGCTCGGGGAGCGCGGTGGAGTTCAGGGACTGACGCGCCTTGTCCGTGGTGGACAGAGTGGATTGGGTGGCTTTGGTCACCGCGTTGGAGCTGTTGTCCGTGCTGGTGATGGTCGTTCCCATGCTGGTGTTGAGAGTACCCAGACTGTCGATGATCGTTCCAAGGGATGTGTTGCGTTGGTCCAGCTTGGTGATGACCGGTTCGACGATGGGCAGATCCAGTGATTCGAGCGTGTCGATGATGTCCTGCGTCTCGGTGTTGATCTGCTGGGCCTTGTCGACGGCGGTTCCCACTGTTCCGTTGGCTTTGGTGAGTTGGGCCGCCAGGGATGTGATGCTGAGGTTCGTGTTGGACGCGGCCTGCGAGACCAAGGATGAGGCGGTGTCCAGTGATGTCGACGTGGATGCAGCCTGGGAGTTGAGGGACGACTGTGTGGAGGAGATCAGCGCCGATGTCGTTTTGAGCGTCGCGGCCGTTTGAATAGCGGAGCTTTGGGCGGTGGCGATGGATTGCTTGGCCCGTGCAGTTTTCTCAGGAATCGAAGCGAGCGTTCCGTCAAGGTCGTCGATCACGGATTCGAGCGTGGCGATGTTGGCGCGTACCGTGGCGATGTCCTTGACGACGGAGCTGCTTGTTGCGGAGGTGTCGGAGGAAAGCGAGTCCACGCCTCTGTTGATGGCCGAGGCGACCACATGGCTCACTCCTGCGACGAACGCGCTGTTCACCTCGCGTTCCACTGTGGTGGCCCCGGTGTTGGTCACCTTGGCCGCGATGCCGTTGATCTTCTCGTTGACGTAGTACTGAAGTGCGGGCCGTGAGGTTGTTCCTTTGACGACGCCCATGAGGTTGGAGCTGAAGTCTTTGGGGATGATGATGGCCGCGTAGCTTGTGCCGGATCGGACCTCGTTGAGCGCCGGGGTCCGATCCATGAAGGTCCAGCCCAGGTCGTTGTTGGTTTTGAGAGTGGAGACGAGCTCGTCGCCGAGGTTGATGGTTCCGAGTCCTTTTTCGGTCGCGCCTTTGTCCTCGTTGACGACGGCCACACGGATCGAGCCGGTGTTCCCATAGGGGTTCCAGAAGCCGATGATGTTGAACCACGCGTACAGCGGCGAGAGAACGACAAGACCGACGATGACGATCCATACGGTGGGAACGCGAACGATTCGCAGTATGTCACGTTTGAGGATTTGCAGTACCGTCGTCATTCCCACCCCTGAACATCACATGGTTGTTATGCCGGTATCACGATACGCCATTCGTAGCGCTACGCGAAACGTAGTGTGTTCGCTGAGGGAGAAGGGGTGGGTTTGGCGGATCAGGCTGTTCGCTGACTGGCGGTGTTGCTCGACGAGCTTGAGGAGTTGCCGCTGGATGAGTTTCCGCTTGAGGAATCTCCGTCGGAGGAGTCGCCATTCGACGAATTTCCGTTGGATGAGTTGCCGTTGGAGTTTCCCTGCATCATTCCCTGGCCACCCATCTGGCCGCTCATGCCGCCCATCTGTTGGGTGGAGGACGATGAAGTTCCGCTGGTGGTGTTCGCGGCGATGATCGCGCCGCTGATGGCGCCTCCTGTCGCACCGCATGCGAGGCTGAGAATCACCGCTCCCGTGACGAGCAGGGCCGTGCGGTGCTTTCCTTTCTGTCCCTGGCCTTTGCGCTGCGAATCAGTCTGCTGGGATGGCATGGAACCTGCGGGATAGGCGAAGGGGTTGGAGGGCGCTCCGGAGTTGGAGGGGCCCGCGGAATTGGATGGAGATCCGGCGTTGGGGGCCGATCCGTATGTGGGGGCTCCGGTCCAGATGCCATTGGGCTGGACGGAAGGCGCCTTGCGCTCCTGTCCCTGCTGCTGGCTGTTCCACGCCTGTGTGCTGGCGGCGAACTGTTCCCGGGGCTGGCCCTGTTGCGTTGTTGTCGGGGTTGCCGTTCCTGAAAGGGTTGTCGACGCCGTCTGCGGCCATGTCGTGCGCGGGCCGTCGTCGCTGGTGGCGGTTTGGAAGTCGCCGGCAGGTAGCGGGCTGGTCGCGGTGTTCTGTGGAGTCTGCTGTGCGGTGGCCGCGGTGTTGTCGGTGCTGTTGTCGGTGTCTCTGCTGCTGTTGTTGGAGGTGTCGTGTGGTGTGTACGGGTCCATGTCTGGCCTTTCTTGGTGGAGGGTGGGGGTTCCGGGCCAGATGGCCTGCGGATTCGTCCTCTATGTCTCAACGGAATACAGCTAAGCCCACTCATCCGGTGTGGTGCTGTGTGACCTCCGCAGAGTCGCTGGACGATTTCTGGGTATTTGATGAATTCGATGGTCGTGCGGTGATAGGTGATCTGATGGTAGCGTGATGGGGCCGGCATTGTGTTGACCGTTCCGGGGAGGTGGACATGAATTTTCGGCGCGTGGGGAAGCGCGTTGATGAGACGATGGAGTCTTCGTGGTGGGAGGCGTCGCCAAAGGTTTCTCGTGTCCTTGGTGCCATAGTCATGGCGGCCGGACTGGTCGTGTCTCCGGTGGTGGTGGTGACTGGCGTCGACGCTATCAGGCGGTTCGGTGATGGGGAGGAGCGCATCGATGCGCTCGATCTCACATTTCAGCTTTTCTGTGCGCGTGTCATCGTTCAGGGCGCGGTGGCTCTGGGCCTTGTCGTTTTCGGTGGCCTGCTGCTTGCGGTAAGAAGAAGGCATGCCGCGCTCTGGGCCTATGTGCTTATCGTTCCGACAGTGGCGGAGGGGATGCTGACGCTCGCGCTTGAGGGCGTCGTTCCCGATCTGCTTGGTCCCATCTCACGCTTGGTGGTGCTGATCGGGGCGTCGATCGCGCTCGACCCGGGTCTTATCGCGGAACGTCGTCTTCAGCACACACTGCGCCGGATGGACGAGTTTGAGGATTACGAGAAGGACGCCGCTCGGGGAATGGTCGGCAGGGATGAGACCGGACGCGGATACATAGCTCTCGATTTCTTCAATATCTTCTGGTTGTTCGTCATCGCGAGCGTTTTTGGTCTGGCACTCGAGACGGTGTACCGGTTCGTGACATCGGGGGCATTCGAGGATCGCGCGGGACTTCTGTGGGGTCCGTTCTCACCCATATACGGTTGTGGGGCCGTGCTGTTGACGGTTATCCTCAACAGATTGTGGCGGTCCAATCCGTGGCTGATCTTCGCGGTCGGGGCGGTCGTCGGCGGGGCGTTCGAGTATCTGGTCAGTTGGTTTATGGAGGTCGCGTTCGGAATCACCGCATGGGACTACACGGGTCAGTGGCTGTCGGTCGGTGGCCGGACATCGGGGAAGTACATGATCTTCTGGGGACTTTTGTCGGTGCTGTGGGTCAAGCTTCTTCTTCCACGCACGTTGGCGTTGATCAATCTCATCCCGTGGCGGGTGAGATATTCGCTGACCACCGTCTGCGCCGTGCTGATGGTGATCGACATCGCCATGACTCTCATGGCCTTCGACTGTTGGTACGGCAGGATGGCGGGGCGGGCATCGTCCGCCCCCATCACCGACTTCTTCGCGACGCATTTTGGCAACGACGTGATGGCGCACCGTTTCCAAACCATGCACATCGACCCCAGCCGGTCTGGCCGTCTGTAGAGCGCCTCGAGGTTCGGGCCACACTCTCTGTGGTTCCGGACCTCCTTGATGGCACGGAACTCCTAGAAGTCCCAATCGTCGTCGTCGGTCTCCACGGCCTTGCCCATGACGTAGGACGAGCCGGATCCGGAGAAGAAGTCATGGTTCTCGTCGGCGTTGGGCGAGAGCGAGGTCAGGATGGCCGGGTCCACCTGGGTGTCCTCCGCGGTGAACAGCGCGGGGTAGCCGAGGTTCATCAGCGCCTTGTTGCCGTTGTACCGCACGAAGCTGAGCACCTTGTCCACCAGGCCGACGTCCTTATACAGGGACTCGGTGTATTCGACCTCGTTCTCGTAAAGATCCTGCAGTAGCTCGTACGTGTAGCTCTGCAGCTCGTCGCGCTGTTCCTGGTCGAGCTTCTCGAGTCCGATCTGGTATTTGTAGCCGATGTAGTAGCCGTGCACCGCCTCGTCGCGCAGAATCAGGCGGATGATGTCGGCGGTGTTGGTGAGCTTGGCGTGGGAGGACAGCCAGAAGGGCAGGAAGAATCCCGAGTAGAACAGGAAGGATTCGAGCAGCACGGAGACGATCTTCACCTTGAGCGGGTCGTCGCCGTTGTAGTAGTCGAGCACGATCTGCGCCTTCTTCTGCAGATTGGCGTTCTCTTCGGACCAGTCGAACGCCTCGTCCACCTCCTTCGACGAACACAATGTCTCGAAGATCGAGGAGTACGATTTCGCATGCACCTCCTCCATGAAGGTGATGTTGCAGAACACGGCCTTCTCGTGGGGCGTGATGGCGTCCTGTATCAGCCGTGGCGCCCCGGCCACGCCCTGGATGGTGTCCAGCAGCGTCAATCCGGTGAACACGCGCATGACAAGGGTGTGCTCGGCCTCGGTGAGCGTGCCCCACGAGGGGATGTCGTTCGACAGCGGAACCTTCTCAGGCAGCCAGAAGTTGCCGGTCAGGCGGTCCCAGACCTCTTTGTCCTTGGGGTCGATGATCTTGTTCCAGTTGATCGCCTGGACGCGTGTGACCGGATGGTATGTCAATCGCGGGAACCGCTCCATCGGGTCTACGGTAGACGTTGCCTCAAGCGTTTCCTCTGCGGCGTTGCTGGTCATCACAGATTTCCTTTCGTGTGTTCCGTCCGATATCCCTATGTGTGTTGTGTCTATGTGTGCTGTTGTGGTGTGCGCTTGCTGGGGCGTGCCCTTGCCGGGCCGCTCACAGCATGCAGGACACGCAGCCTTGGACCTCCGTGCCCTCCAGCGCCTGCTGTCGGATGCGGATGTAGTAGAGCGTCTTGATTCCCTTGCGCCATGCGTAGATCTGGGCCTTGTTGAGGTCGCGCGTGGTCACGGTGTCGGGGAAGAACAACGTGAGCGACAGTCCTTGGTCCACGTGCTGGGTGGCCTCGGCGTAGGTGTCGATGATGGCTTTCCATCCCAGCTCGTAGGCGTCCTTGAAGTAGTCGAGGTTGTCGTTGGTCATGTACGGCGCGGGGTAGTACACGCGGCCGATCTTGCCCTCCTTGCGGATCTCGATCTTCGAGGCGATTGGGTGGATGGAGCTTGTGGAATGGTTGATGTACGAGATGGATCCGGTCGGTGGGATCGCCTGGAGGTTCTGGTTGAAGATGCCGTCGCGCAGAATCTCGTTCTGGAGTTCGCGCCAGTCGTCGACGGTGGGGATCCGCACTCCGAACTTCTCGAACAGCGCGCGCACGCGGTCGGTCGCGGGTTCCAAGGAGCGGCGTCCATCGGTGTATTTGTCGAAGTAGTTGCCTTTGCCTGCCGGCTTGGCGTAGGCGCTGGTCGGGAAGCTTGCGAAGGGGTGCCCGCGTTCGACGGCGATCCGGTGCGAGGCCGTGTAGGCGTGGAATGCCACGGTCATGAAGTACATGTCGGTGAAGTCCAGGGCCTCGGGGGATCCGTACATCAGTCCCTCGCGGGCGAGGAAGCCATGCAGGTTCATCTCGCCCAGTCCGATGGCGTGGCCCTCGTCGTTGCCCCGGCGGATGGAGGGGACCGCGTCGATGCGGGTGTGCTCGGCCACGGAGGTCAACGCGTGCACGGCCGTCTCGACGGTGTCGGCCAGACCTCCGTCCATCGCCTTCGCGATGTTCAGCGAGCCGAGGTTGCACGAGACGTCGCGCCCGACATGGTTGTAGGTGAGGTCCTCGTTGTAGGTGCTGGGCTCCTGGACCTGGAGGATCTCGGAGCACAGGTTGCTCATGGTGATGCGGCCCTCGATGGGGTTCGCGCGGTTGACCGTGTCCTCGAACAGGATGTACGGGTATCCGGACTCGAACTGGATCTCGGCGATCGTCATGAAGAACTCGCGGGCGTCGATGTAGGTTTTGCGGATGCGGTCGTCGGCGACCATCTCGTCGTAGTGCTCGGTCACGGAGATGTCGGCGAAGGGCTTGCCGTACACGCGCTCCACGTCGTAGGGGCTGAACAGCGCCATCCGCTTCTTCTGCTTGGCGAGCTCGAAGGTGATGTCGGGGATGACCACGCCCAGTGCCAGCGATTTGATGCGGATCTTCTCGTCGGCGTTCTCGCGCTTGGTGTCGAGAAAACGCATGATGTCGGGATGGTGCGCGTTGAGGTACACCGCTCCGGCTCCTTGGCGAGCCCCCAGCTGGTTGGCGTAGGAGAACGAGTCCTCGAGAAGCTTCATGACGGGCACGACGCCGCTGGATTGGTTCTCGATGTGCTTGATCGGCGCGCCCAGCTCACGCAGATTGCTCAGCAGCAGGGCCACCCCGCCGCCGCGCTTAGACAGCTGCAGGGCCGCGTTGATTC
>NZ_CASEXV010000004.1 GCF_949292005.1 uncultured Bifidobacterium sp.
GACGATTCGAACGGACGAGGGACGTGGTCCCGGAAGGACTGGCAAACATGACGGATTCCACTGTAGCGGATTCCATGATGACGGATTCCACCGTTCCGATGATCGATCTGACGGACGGCAACGCTATTCCCCAGATCGGTCTGGGCGTCCTGCGGGTCGGTGACGAAGAGACCACTCCTGTGGTGGAGTCCGCTCTGTCGTTGGGATACCGCCATATCGACGGCGCCGCGGGCTACGGCAACGAGGCGGGGATCGGCCGTGCGCTTAAGGCGACGGGATATGATCAGGGCATTCGCCGCCGCGATTTGTGGGTCACGACGAAGCTTAGGGACAGTGAGCAGGGGTACGAGTCCACCCTGCGCGCCTTCGATCGCCAACTTAGGCTTCTTGGCCTCGACTACGTGGATATGTACATGATTCATTGGCCGACGCCCTTCGACTGGAGGTCGGGCGAGACGTGGAAGGCGTTCGTTCGCTTGCGCGACGAGGGCAGAGTGCGGTCGTTGGGTGTGTGCAATTTCCTTCCCGAGCATCTCGACCGGCTGCATTCGGAGACCGGGGAATATCCGGTCGTCGATCAGATCGAATGCCATCCCACGTGGCAGCAGCGCGGCGTTGCGCAGTACTGCCACGCTCACGAAATAGCTGTGGAGGCGTATTCTCCCATGGCGCGTGGCGCCGACCTCGATGCTGGCGATGGTCTGATCGAAACCATCGCGACGACCCACGGCGTCTCCTGCGCCCAGGTGGTCCTGCGTTGGCATATCGAGAATGGCATGATTGTCATTCCCAAGTCCGTCCATGCGGCGCGGCAGCGGGAGAACCTCGACCTTTTCGGATTCTCGCTCACATCCGAGGAACACGCGGCCATCGACGCGCTGGATGGGCCCACTCGCGCGGGTCACGATCCACAGACCTTTTCCTACGCGTGAATCCGCGTGAGTCATGCGACCGTGCGTCCACACGGATGCCGCGTCGTCCGTCGTCGCACCGGGTTCTCCTATAGTGGCACTTGTTTTGTTGGCAATGCCTGTGTTTTCGCACGGCCGCCGGCATTTCGAGAGTGAAGTGTCCTCTTGCGGAGTTTGTTGGAGGTGCAGTGGCGGATTGCTGGGTCATGTGGGCACGTGGAAGGTCTTGGCGTCGATGTCGTAGGATTCAGCGGCGTGTGGTCACGCTGATGGCCTTGTCAGCTGCCGTGGGCGTGGTGGTTGGGTTTGCGCTTCCTCGCGTCAGCCCATCGATAGGGGAGTCCGTGGGGTTGACGCTGTCGTATGGCGCAGCCTTCGAGGCTATGCAGCGTATTTTCGTCGACGATGGTTTCGGCGACCAGGGGTACGACCGTGATTCGTTCGATTATCGCGGAACTGATGATGATGGCGATGGCTGCGATGTGCGCGATGAGGTGCTGGCCCGTGATATGAGCGGTGTGCGGTTCGACCCTTCGGATGGCTGCACCGTCCGGAGCGGGGTTCTGGACGATCCATATACCGGCGAGCGAATCGAGTTCGTCCGTGGGCCGAGGACGTCCTCGGCGGTGCAGATCGATCATGTGGTCGCTTTGGAGAACGCTTGGAGATCGGGGGCGAGCCGCTGGGATTCGACGATGAGGAGACGATTCGGCAACGACGCGCGCAATCTCCTCGCTGTGGATGGTGGCGCCAATCAGGACAAGGGCTCCGCATCGGCCGCCTACTGGCTTCCGGAGAACACCGGTTTTCGTTGCGAGTACGTGGCGAGACAGGTCGCTGTCAAACTTGTGTACGGATTGTCCGTCACCTCTCGCGAGAAACAGGCGATGTCACGTGTTCTTCGCACATGCCCGGGCCAGACGTTGCCCATCGATGTCAGTGGGACGGTCGACGCGACGGTCAGTCGGACGGATGTTTGACCACGTCGAGAAGATGGTGGCCGTGGATGACGTGCATTTGTGCGATGGCGCGCCGTGCGATGTCGCGTGACGATCCGGCGCCGTCGCCTTTGACCCCGAAGGCCACGAGCAGCACCATGATCACCACGATGCCGGAGGAGAAACGCAGTGCCGACTGGACGCCGAAGATGCTGGAGACTATGGCGGTGTCGGCTCCACCGCCCAGAGCCGCGTGCCGCAGCCGCGCGAATGTCTCCATAAGAATCACCAGCACCGGGGCTCCAACGGCTCCGGATATCTGCCTGGCGGTGTTCGTCACCGCGGATCCGGCCGACACGTCCTGAGGGTCAAGGGAGTTGAGGGACCATGTGGTGATGGGCATGAGGACGAATCCCATGCCGATCTGGCGGACGAACTGCCAGATCGATATCCACCAGATCCAAGTGTCGGTGCTGATGGTGCTCATCATCACGGTACCGAAAAGAAGCGTGATGGTTCCGGCCAGCGCGACCGGTCTGGCGCCGAATCGGTCTAGGAACTTTCCGCCGAAGAACTGCGCGATGCATTGTCCCGCGGCTCCAGGCAGCAGTACAAGCCCACTCATGGTGGCGGAATAGCCGCGGTCGTCCTGGATATATAAAGGAATGATCACCATAATCGAGCTGAAGGCGAAGAAGCTGAGCGACGCACAGACGGTTCCGATGGTGAAGCTTCGGTTGCGTAGGACGCCGAGGTCGAGAAGGGGCGGGTTGCGGATGGGGATGCCTCCTACGGGGATGCCATCTCCTGGTCCGACGCTTATCTTGCTGGCGTGGCCGTGGCTTGTGGGGCTTGTTGCGAGGCCTCTCTCGAGGCTCTGATGGTAGAGCCGCGCGTTGCGGATCTGCCGCAGGACGAACCAGACGATGCCGATCACGCCGATGACCATGGGTGCCCAGACTAGGGGATGGAGAGCCGGATACGACTCGATGTTGGTGAAGCCGAACATGAGTCCGCCGAACCCGAATACGGAAAGTCCGACCGAGAAGCAATCGGCCTTCACCGTGCGGTCCTTCTCCACGAAGTTGCGCAGGCCGAAGAACGTCAGGACGAGGCTGAACAGCCCCATAACGGTGAGGGACAGGAAAATCGACCGCCATCCGTTGGCGTCGGTCTGCATTCCTCCGATGGTCGGACCTATCGCGGGGGCGACGGCCATGGACATGCCGACCGTTCCCATGGCCACACCTCGGTGGGTGAGCGGGTAGATGGAGAAGATGGTGATCTGCAGAACCGGCCACATCACGCCCGTTCCGATGGCTTCGAGGATGCGTCCGACCAGAACGAGTTCGAAGCTCGGCCCCAGCCATGAGAGCGCCGATCCCACGGTGAACGAGACCATTGAGGCCAGAACGATCTGCCGCGTGGAGAAGCGCCGCGTAAGGAACGCCGTCAGCGGCACCATCACGCCCATGACGAGCTGGAAGACCGATGTCAGCCACTGTCCGGTGGTGACGTTGATGCCGAATTCGCCGACGATGGTGGGCAGTGCCGCGCTCAGTTGCAGTTGCGTGAAGTTGCCGATGAAGGTGATGAAGGTGAGGATGGCAAGGGATATGAATCCCGCCTGCGTGAGCTTCCCGTCGTGGTAGGCCTCGTCGCGCGTGAGGCTCCGTGAGCTTCCCGCCGTGTGATTCATGGCCTGCCGTATACGAGAGTTCATGTGCCGCTTCCTCCACTCCACGGGCGTGGATCCGCTCCTGACGCTTCTCAGGATGCCGTGGAACAAATCACTCACTTTACGCCACGGCCCGCGACAGCGGGGCTTGCGGTCGTGGCTCTCAGTACGACCCGGTGCCGCGGATCACGGCCGTGATGGTTTTGAGCAGGATGGCGATGTCGCCGTTGATCGACCATCGTTCGACGTACGACACGTCGAGCCGCTCGGACTCCTCCTGGCTGAGGTCGCTGCGCCCCGACACCTGCCACAGGCCGGTGATGCCGGGTTTGACCAACAGGCGGGTGGAGTAGAGGGACGCGTATTCGTTCACCTCGTACTGCTGTTGAGGTCTGGGACCGACCAGACTCATATTTCCTATGAGCACGTTGAGGAATTGGGGAAACTCATCCAAAGAGGTTTTGCGGATGAATCTGCCGATGCGGGTTATTCGCGGATCATCTTTGGGTTTGAATAGTATTCCGTGGTTCTCGCCCATCTCCTTGGCGAGCTGTGCGTCGATTTTGTCGGCGTTCACATGCATGGAACGGAATTTGTAGAGGGTGAAGGTCTTGCCATACAGGCCTATGCGCTGCTGCTTGTATATCGCCGGACCCCCGTCCTCGGCCCTGACGAGGAGTGCGACCACGGCCATGACGGGCGAGCTGATGATCAGCGCCAGCAGCGAGCCGATGATGTCCATGACGCGTTTGATGATGCGCGTTCGCGTCGAGTATTGGGGCAGGGTGGCGGTGAAAACGGGCATCGAGGCGTTGTCGCGCAGGTGGAGGGTGGCGCCGTCGATGTCGGCGACCCCCGCGCTGAACGCCAGTTCGATCCCCATGGACTCCATGGCCAGGGAGAGGGTGCGCATGGTCTCGGAGTGGCGGCTCATGACGTCGGTGATGACCATGGTGCGCGCGCCGAGGTCCTTGGCGGTCTGGGGTAGATGGGAGTCCAGAGGGAGCACTCGCAGCGTCCGTTCCCTGTCGTTGGTGGGAGTGAATGGCACATGGACGAGGTGCTGGGGGTTGGGTCTGTCTGATGTGGAGTTCCCGTTCGCGACCGCGCATACGGCGAAGGGGGCGTAGCCGAGGGCGGTGTTCCCATCGAGCTGTTCGACCGCCTGATGGATTCCCTCGGGGGATCCGACGATCACGGTGGCGTAGTTGTACCCGCCTCGTGCGCGGTTGCGCTGCAGTGATCTGCGCATAAACCATCGCTCTATCAGAGTGAAAAGCACTGACAGCAGTGGAACGGCCAGAACTATCTGTCGTGGCACGAAAAGCTTGAAGAGGTAGATGATCGTGCACAGGGCGATGATCGTGTAGAATCCGGCCGCGATGACCCTGCTGTACACCTCGTATCCCTGACCCATCATGTGGCGTGTGTATATCCGCGCCCCCGCGAGACAGAGTATCCATACGCCGGTTACCAGCGCGGCCATGGCCAGCACATCATCCCCGGACAACTGGTTGCGTGAGATGTATTCTTTGGTCTCAGAATGGACCAGAACAACAATGGTTGTGGACAGCAGCGACATGATCGCGTCGAGGAGGATGAGCGTCGCGTTGTAGAGATAGCTCCAGTGGGGGGCCGAATAGGCGAACACTCCGTTGCGTCGCGGCAGACTGTTGGTCGGGAAGTAGGTTCCGTCGAAGAAGGATGTCGACCTGTCCCTGCTGCTGGGTCGTTTCTGACTTGACATTAATTACCCCCGATTCACCTGCGGCGCCGACGGCCTGTGGCCGCCGGCGCCGGTGTCTCTCCCCGGTGACCGTATCATGTGGTGGAGTCAAGGACGAGCCGGATGCACGATATGCGAACATGGCAGTGCGAACTGGACGCTCTCCGTCTAGTCGTGTGCGGGGGCCTTCGACGTGGTTCGGCGCAACGTCATGGTGGTGCCGACGGTGTGATGTCCCACTGCGAATTGTTCCGCTCCGAGAAGCGTGAGCAGCATCTGCGCGGCATGACCGCCAAGACTTTCAGGATCCTGATGAATTGTGGTGAGATCCGCAGCATGCGCGATTGGAGCGTCGTCGAAGCCGATGATGGACATGTCGTCCGGAATGCTGATTCCCTGCCGTTTCAGCTCCGACAGCAGCGCTATGGCGAGTTCGTCCGTTTCCACGCATAGTCCTGTGGGATGCCGGTCGGAGGCGAGCAGTTGCCCTGCGATGGCATGGGCGAGGAAGGTGTTGTCAGTGGCCGTCGTTCCTGGGTCCATCACGAGCACCTGGTAGTGGTCGGCGTCGTAGCCGAGATCCCGTGCCGCCTGAGGGAAGTACGAGGATCGCATCTGCGTGCTGAAGAAGCGGTCGGAGCCGGGGGTGGCGCCCACAAAGGCGATGGAGCGGTGTCCCAGTGAGTGAAGCAGTCCGACGGCTTGTCTGATGCCTTCCTCGTTCGAGGCCGATACGGATGCGTCGAACCCGTCCGGGGAGGGGGAGTTGATGCCCACGACGGGAACGCCGTTCAATGAGTCGTGGAGCTTTTGCGAGAAATGAAATGAGGCGACGATCAGCCCGTCCATGTTCCGGTCGGAGGGAAGCCGGGTGAAAAAGCTGTCCCGTTCCGTCCGTCCCAGAATGAACGAGGGGATGATGTCGTATCCCTGCGGGGCGAGAACGGTGTAGGCTCCCTGCAGCACGGATGCGTTGAACCATGCCTTGAGATTGCCTGAGACAAGAAGGCGGATGCGCATGGTGCGTCCCGAGGCCAGGGCGGATGCGTTCTTTGACAGCGTGAAGGAGAGCTCGTCCGCGGCCTGTCTGACGCGTTCCATCGTTGTGGAAGTGACGCTCGCGCTTCCCCGTAGTGCCCGTGAGACGGTGGCGGGCGACACTCCGGCGAGGCGCGCCACGTCGGCGATCGTGGTTCTGCGCATGTTCTCCTCCTCCTTCTCCTCTTGGATGACGGTTGGATGATGGTCGGGCCATGACCCGTGGCGGAATGAGGTTTCGTGCATGCCGACCCACCTGGGATGAATACGCTTGCACGGCATCTGCACACAATGGTACCGATGGTAACGATGGTGCGGACCAATTGTCATGTGAAGACTTTGTTCCCTTTTCCTTGTTGTGGCTTTCATGTGCCGGGTGACGATTCACGTGCCGTATTATGAAAGCGCTATCATCCATAATCGATCGGCGGTTCGATGGCCACGGCCATATCGTCGGGCATCGTGGTCAGGGAACCGCGCGGGACGGCAAGGAGACGGAATGACTATCGACACCTCCACGCTGTGGTGGAAGCAGGCCGTGGTGTATCAGGTCTACCCGAGGTCCTTCAAGGACACCACGGGCTCCGGTCTGGGGGACATCGCGGGAATCACCTCGAAGATCCCCTATCTGCGTGATCTGGGCGTGGACGCGATATGGCTCAGCCCGTTCTACCCCAGCCAGCTCGCCGATGGCGGATATGACGTCGACGACTACCGCGACGTCGATCCCCTTCTGGGCACGATGGCCGATTTCGACGACCTCGTCTCAGCCGCGCACCAGGCGGGCATCCGCGTGGTGGTGGACATCGTCCCCAACCACTCGTCGAACCGTCATAAGTGGTTCCGCGAGGCCCTGAGCTCGCCATCCGGTTCGGCCGCGCGCGACCGGTACATCTTCCGCGATGGGCGCGGAGAGAACGGAGAGCTTCCTCCCACGAACTGGACCTCGCATTTCGGAGGATCGGCCTGGACGCGCGTACCCGACGGGCAGTGGTATCTGCATCTGTTCGCGGTGGAGCAGCCCGACTGGAACTGGAACAATCCCGAGGTGCGCGAGGACTTCCTCACCACGTTGAGGTTCTGGC
>NZ_CASEXV010000005.1 GCF_949292005.1 uncultured Bifidobacterium sp.
CACACCTTCTACGTGGACTTCATCTACTCGTACCAGCCCTTCCCCTGGGTGACGAGCATCATGTACCTGGACACGCCCTTCTACCATTACTTCATCGGCCGTGACGGCCAGTCCGTGCAGACCGATGTGATGATCCGCCGGGTCGACCAGCTGCGACGCGTGAACAGACTGATGACGCTTGCCACTCCTGAGAAGGGCACCGTGCCCGATGGGCTGTACCGGTACATGATCCACTTCCTTGCCATCAACAGCCTTGTCACCAGCGTGTTCCTCATCCTGTCCAAAGATCCGAAGAACTACGAGGCCAAGCAGCAGTTGTGGAAGGACATCGACGCGTTCTCACCGCGGATAGGGCACGATGTGCGGCACAAGCTCATCTCCCGGGCGATCAATCTTCCCGGACACACGGGCAGACTCATCATCCGCCGCGGATACCGGGTGGCCGAGCGCGTCGTCGGATTCAACTAGGGAACTCCATCCACGAATCGGGGCGGAAACGCTTCTGCGCGTCAACCGAGCGTTATGCTATAATCTTTCCTCGTTGCCCCTCTGGCTCAATGGTTAGAGCAGCGTCCTTTTAAGTCGTGGGTTCTCGGTTCGAATCCGAGGGGGGGCACTTTCGCCTTTCATCAACGCGAAAGAGCGCATGCCGGGAGCACCGAAGTGAAGACGACCACAAGCGATCCAACGATGACAGCCGCGATCAGCGGATCAGAGGAGAAACCCGTGAAGGGGGCATCCGCCCCCCTCGCCGCCCCTGTAGCACCCGATCAGTTCCGCTCCGGTTCACTTCTTACACTGCCGGTCACACACTGCCGGTCACAGGATGGTTGACATTGAGCGTTGTGTCGCACGCGTCGATGACGGTGTGGTCGTGCGTGGCGATGAGTATGGTGGCGCCTTGGTCTGCCATGGTTCTGAGGGTGTCGATGACCATGCTGGAGTTGGCGTCGTCGAGCGCGCCGGTCGGCTCGTCGGCCATGATGATGTCGGACTGCTTGACGATGAGGCGCGCGAGGGCCACGCGCTGCTGCTCGCCACCGGAAAGCTCATAGATGGGCCGTCGCTCATAACCGCTCAGACCTACCGTATCGAGGGCGGACGCCTGCGCGGCTTTTTTCGCTTTCGTCAGGCGGCCAGGTCCAAGGGCGATGCGCAGATTGAAGGATACGGTGGCGTTCTCGACGAGCGCGTAGTTCTGGAAGAGATAGCCCAGACGGGTTCTTCTATACCGTTGGCATGCGCCGGAGCTTATGCCGATGAGGGGCCGCCCGTCCAGATCGATGGATCCGGAAGTGGGTTTTTCCAGCAGTCCGATGCAGTTGAGCAGAGTGGTCTTGCCTGAACCTGATGGCCCGGTGATCGCGTGGAGTTGGCCTTTGTCGAAGTTCGTGTTCAGATTCGACCAGACGGTGTGATCTCCAAAGCGTTTTGAAAGGTTCGTTACGGTGATCATATTTGATTGCCCTTTCCTTATGCCACATCGGCACTATGCGCGGCGACGATGGTGTTGGCGCACCAGAAAACCGAGCCGACCAGCACACCAACGGCTCCGGTGGCAACCAGCGGTCCGGCTATGGGAATGATGAGACGCAGAACGCCGATGGCGGGACTCTCGGCGACCCCCGCGGTGGTAAGGGATCCGAGAATGGCCCAGAGCCCGATACTTACCCCGGCGACGATGAAGGTGGTCATCATCGCGTCAAAGGTGAACAGGCGTCGGAACATGGTCGGATACCGCCATCCGCTGATGCGCGCGGCGAAGATGAACTGCGCTCGGCGGCGGGTATATACCACAGCCAATCCAATGGTCGTGACCAGGGTGGCCGACAGGCCCAGCAAGACGTTGAGGATGCTGGTCGCCAGCGACAAGTGGGCAGTCGCAAGGTCCTCCGCAGCGTTTTGGGCTGCCGGACTGATGCCCAACACATCCCGGGTCAATTGCGGCCTCGCCTTCATATCTGCGATGGCCTGGCGTGTATTCATTGCCAGGATGCTTCCCCACGTCGTATATCCGTAGTAGTCACCATCAGGGAGGAAAGGCGTATTCGTGGGCAGAACAACCAGGATCGGGTCGTGGATTACCGACTCGGGCTGATACGCTCCCGGGAGTGTGCGAATATCGGCAGCGGTGTAAGTGAAACGCTTCTGCCCTGCCGGCGCGGTGACCACGTCGATGCTGGGTTTAGCGTTGCGATCGGTTGTGCTGTACTGCCCGCGCGAGTCCATATCCTTGGCGATCACGTCGATTATCTGCGCTTTCTCGTCCATATAGGACTCGGGAATCACGATTGTTACCCCCGTGCTCTGGCGAGGAGCGTGAATTCTTTGGCCATGGGTATCGGTTACCTTCTGCAGACGCAGGTAGGCGTCATTTACGTAGAGGACGTCGTGGGGCTGACCATGGAGGGTCAGGTCTTTGTTGTTGCTCATGCCGGATCCGGGATTGGCGACCGATATGAGCAGTTTTCCCTGCTCGTTCAGATCCTTTTCCCATGTTCCGACCCGCTTAACGGTTGCTTTCATGTCAGACTGGCCGTCGGCGGAGAAGGTTCCCCCACCCAAAGAGATTTTGCCGAGCTGGGTCGCCCCCGACCATAGGTCGTAGCGTTGCTGCGCTTTGACCAGTGTCACCGTGTCGTTGACCGCGAGGGCGCAAACGACGAACACCATGAACAATGACAGGATTCTCACCACATATACGCAGGCCAGCATCCAACGTGATGATCCCGCTCCTTTTAGAGCCTGTTGGAGAGATGAATGCCACACCACCACCAGCGTCAGTGCGTGCGTGGCCAAGGCGAGCAGTGCCCCCATGCATGTCGCGGCCAGCCACAGCAACAGCCATACGCCCAATTGATGCCAATGATTGTAAAAGAAGGAGCCCACGACGGCCAGAACGGCCAGAACGCCCAGTGATTGTAGGTAGAACTTACCCAACGCCGACAAATCGAATGCAAGAGCCTCGCAGCGTCTTCGCCCTTGGAGACGCTGAACCGCGTAGCCACGATTATTGGCAGCCGTGCCCACGGCCACCAGCGCAACGAGGAGAACCAGCACCGTGAGCGGCGCCGCCAGCAGAGACATTCCGCCGGTGCCCAATAACCCGAGCACTACGCTGGGCTCGATGACGCTCTGGAAACTCGCGGTGGTGAAGCCGAAACCGTTCAGAAGCCGCATCAAACCTCTGGCGTCCGCTTCTGAACC
>NZ_CASEXV010000006.1 GCF_949292005.1 uncultured Bifidobacterium sp.
CGACCCGTTTTCCTGCGAAAAGGCGTGCCCATTCGGCTCCCATGCGGTCGAAAAAGCCCACGTCGCATTGATGGTTCAAAAACGCGTCGACTTTGAGCACGCCTCCGGCTCTGACGATTCCGTCCCGGCGTATCCTCTCCTCAAGTTCCCTCACGTGTCCTCTTTTCCTCTCCCGCTGTGCGGATGGAGACCGAGCATAGCCACCCACACTGACCATCCGTATCGCAAGTGGCTCCGTGGGTGCGCCGGGGTCATCGACGACGACGAGGAGGAAGGGGTACCGTCGCGCGGTTGTTGCCGAGGTGACTGGCGTTCGTGCTAAACATGTATGCGCAGCCGAGAGGCCGGATAGGTCTTTGCGGAACCGTTCAAAGGAAGGACGCGAGTGTCACAGGATCCGGATGTCATCCAACGCACGACGCAGGAACTCGTCGACGGTCTCAATCCCCAGCAGAGGGAGGCCGTGACGTATCGTGGGCCGGCGCTGCTCATAGGCGCGGGAGCAGGATCGGGCAAAACCCGGGTGTTGACACGGCGCATCGCCTGGATGCTGACGGAGCTTGGGGCATGGCCCGGTCAGATATTGGCCATCACCTTCACCAACAAGGCCGCCGGCGAGATGCGCGAACGTCTCGGTCGTCTCATCGGACCTGCGGCACAGCGGATGTGGGTGTCCACATTCCATTCGGCGTGTGTGCGCATCCTTCGTCGCGATGGGAAGTCCATCGGCTTGTCGTCGGGGTTCTCCATCTACGATTCGGCGGACAGCGAGCGTCTTATCAAGATCATCTGCGTCGACCTCAACGTGGATGTCAAACGGTATACGCCGAAGCTGCTCCTGTCCAAAATCTCCGACGCGAAGAACGGGCTCAAGGATTGGCGCGTCCAGCTGCGGGAGAAGGCGCCGGACTATCGTCCGGGACAGCGGGGATACCATATCGGACGAGCCGACGACATCGATTCGATCGTCGCCATCGTCCACGCCGAATACCAGCATCGGCTCGCCATGGCCAACGCCGTCGACTTCGACGATTTGATCGGCAGAACCGTCGAGCTTCTTCGGTCGGATCCGCGGGTCGCGGCGTACTACAGGCACAGGTTCCGCTACATCCTTGTCGATGAGTATCAGGACACCAACCATGCGCAGTATGAGCTGATCCGCGAGCTTGCCGGGATCGACGCGGCAAAATCCCCAAACGCCGGATCCGACACGCAGCTCGGTGGGGAACCGGCGTGGGTCACCGTCGTAGGCGACTCCGACCAGTCCATCTACGCGTTCCGGGGCGCGGACATCAGCAACATCCGGGATTTCGACAAGGACTTCCCCGAAGCGCGCGTCATCATGCTGGAACAGAACTACCGTTCGACGCAGATGATTCTGGACGCGGCCAACGCGGTCATCTCGCACAATCCCGACCGCCGTCCTAAGAAACTGTGGACGGCCGCCGGACCGGGAAGCAAGATCATCGGATACGCGGCCGACGACGAGAGGCAGGAGGCCGCATGGATATCCCGGGAAGCGGCCCGTCTGGCGCAGGAGGACGGAACGCCGTATTCGGACATGGCCGTCATGTACAGGGCGAACGCGCAGTCACGGGCCATAGAGGAGGCGCTGATCAACGCGCGAATCCCGTATCAGCTGATCGGCGGGACGAGATTCTATGAACGCCGGGAGGTCAAGGACGCGATGGCCTACCTGCAGGCGATCGTCAACCCGGCCGACGATGTGAACATGCGTCGCATCCTCAACGTTCCCAAACGCGGATTGGGGGCGCGCGCCGAATCGTTGGTGCTGGAGTACGCGCGGGACAATGGGATCACCTTCTGGGATGGCGTGGAGAGGTGCGACCGCATCGACGGCGTGCCGACCCGCACAGGTAGAATCCTTGAATCCTTCCGGCAGATGATGGGCGAGCTGAGGGAATTCGCCGACAAGCATGACGACCATCCGTCAGAGGTTGTGGCGAATGTGCTTGATCAGACCGGACTATTGGAGGAGCTTCGCCGTTCGGAGGACCCGCAGGACGCGTCCCGCGTCGACAATCTGGCCCAGCTGCAGTCGGTGGCCGCCGAGTTCGAGCAGAACACGCCCGACGCGACGCTGGCGGGATTCCTGGAGACGACGGCATTGGTCGCGGATGCCGATCAGCTTCCCGACGAGGGGGAGAGCACCGGCAAGGTCACGCTGATGACGCTTCATACGGCGAAGGGTCTGGAATATCCTGTGGTGTTCCTTCCCGGCATGGAGCAGGGGACTTTCCCCCATTCACGCGCCATGGAGGATGTCGATGAGCTGTCCGAGGAACGGCGTCTGGCATATGTGGGAATAACCCGCGCCAAACGGCGTTTGTATGTCACCCGCGCGGCGAACCGCTTCCAGTGGGGGCGCACGGACGAGATGTTGCCCAGCCAGTTCCTTGATGAGATACCCGATGGCCTTATCGAGTGGGAGCGCAGACAGGCGCCCTCGGAGCTCGTGCGTGGAGGTTCCGACGACGAGTTCGGCGGAGACTGGGATGACGACGATGGTGGTCGTCCATCCTTTGGACGTTCGTCATACGGCTCGTCCAGCAGGTCCGGGCGAGGAGGCTCGTGGGGGTCGTCAACAACCTACGGATCGACGTCGGCACGCGGAGGTTCCCGGCGCAGCACCTATGGATCCTATGGCACGTCCTCATCCCACGGAGCATCCTCGCACGCGACGAAGTCCTCCAGGGTGTCAACTCGCACAGCACCGGCGAAGCGGGTGAAACCCGCCGTTCCTCATGCGGATGTGGGGCAATTCGCCGTTGGCGACAAGGTCTCGCATGACAGCTTCGGTCTTGGCACGGTGGTGGGCATAGAAGACAAGGGCCACAACTCCGTGGCGGTTGTGGATTTCGGATCGGGCGGGGTCAAGCGTCTTCTCCTGCGGGTCGCGCCTATGGAGAAGCTGTGATATTCTAGACGCTTGTGTCTGCCGTGGGTGGACATTGTCTGGAGTCTTGGCCCATCAGCGGGACGGCGGTTCTTCCGGAACCGTTGACGCCTGTGCGTCGAAGCGTTGGAGAGGCTGACTCGGCGCGTGTTTTCCACGTGTCACGTTTCAGATAACGACAGAAATAGAAGGAAACATCATGACCAACATTCAGCGGTCACGTCGTCAGGTTCGCCTGTCGCGAGCTCTGGGGATCGCTTTGACCCCGAAGGCCCAGCGTATTTTCGAGAAGCGCCCCTATGCTCCTGGCGAGCATGGACGCACCCGTCGCCGGACCGAGTCGGATTACGCTGTCCGTCTGCGCGAGAAGCAGCGTCTGCGCGCCCAGTATGGCGTGTCGGAGAAGCAGCTCCGCGCCGTGTATGAGCGTGGAACCCACACGTCGGGACAGACCGGCAACGCCATGCTCATCGATCTTGAGACCCGGCTTGACGCGCTCGTGCTGCGTTCGGGATTCGCCCGTACCACGGCTCAGGCCCGCCAGTTCGTCGTTCACCGTCACATTCTTGTCGATGGCAACATCGTCGACCGTCCGTCCTACCGCGTCAAGCCCGGACAGACCATTCAGGTCAAGGCCAAGAGCCAGACGATGGTTCCTTTCCAGATCGCCGCAGAGGGAGTCCATCGCGACGTCCTCCCCGCGGTTCCCGGTTACCTTGATGTGAACCTCACGTCCTTGAAAGCCACCCTCGTCCGCAAGCCGGAGACTGAGGAGATTCCCGTTCAGGTCAACATCCAGTACGTCGTCGAGTTCTACGCCCGCTGACGTACCGAGCAGTCTTGTGCCCCCGTGGAAAGATTCCGCGGGGGCACGCTTATTTACCTGATGCTCATTACCTGTGTTGGCCTCACCCGTCCGTCGCTGGCATCGTTGCTGGCATAAATCCGTTGCTATTCGATATGGCTCTTATCCGGCCGTGTGCCTATTTCAACTTCTGACCGTTCCGTTTTCCCGTCGGCGCCTTCTGTTGCCATTCCTGCCCCGGCCTCGTCGGATTGTTACGTAGCGCGGCTTGTCAGTCTCCGATGATCGATCCCACGAGCGATGAGACGATCGCCATGATCAGAGAACCCACAACCGACCATAGAAATCCATGTATAACGACGCCGACGCCGAAGAACGACAACGCGAGCCACGAAGCAAGTCTCATGAACAGCCAGTTGATGATAAGCGCGACAAGGCCAAAGCTGAGGATGCTGAAGGGCAACGCGAGGACGTGGACGACTGGTTTGATGGATGCGTTGATGATTGCCATGAAGAACGCGAACGCGGCGACGCCCAGAACCGGAGGGGTGCCGATTGGCGTCATGCCGGGAAGAACCGCCACCATGACGCCAGCGGCTATGGAGAGCACGAGCCATCGAGAGAGAAATGAGGACATGCTCTGATTATGCCATCGTTTTGCGTCCTCGTCGTGTGGGGCCTGCATGATCGTCCACGGTTCCGCCGGTGCGATAATCGGCATATGCGAATCACTCTCCACCTTGTCCGTCACGGACAGACGTATTTCAATCGGTACAACAGACTTCAGGGATGGTCCAACTCCCCATTGACCACGCAAGGCCGGGACGATGCCAGACGCGCGGCCGACCACTTGCGGGATATGGCTTTCGACGCGGCGTATTGCTCCGACACCACGCGTGCGATGGAGACGGCCGCCGTGATCTTGGACGTCAACGAACGGGCGGGTCATGCCCGTCCCGAGTTGACGACGTCTCCGGCCTTCCGAGAACAGTTCTATGGGTATTTCGAAGGCAGGGATATGTCGGAATCATGGTGGGCGGCCGGGGCTCCGCATGGGGCAGCGACATACGCGGACATCGTCAGGGACCATGGACTGGCAGCCACGCGGGATTTCCTCAAACAAGCCGATCCCTTCCACGACGCAGAATCGGATGAGGAATACTGGAGAAGGATCGAATCCGGTTTCGATCTGATCGCGTCCAACCCCCATCTCAAGAATGGAAGCCATGTGTTGCAGATATCGCATGGAAACACCTTGCTTAGCCTCATCAACCGCTTTGGGTCCGGCGACGGCGTCATGACCACCCGGCCGGCGAACGGAAGCGTGACGGTCCTTTCATTCGACACGGGGATGCCACTTGACGCCGGCGTGAGGGTGCTTGCCGTGGGCGACTGATTCATTCGGATGCCGTTTCCGCCGTGGGAGTCCCGGCCGCGAACTAGGCTAAGCTGGGTCTTTGTCCGCCTGGAACGGTTCCAAGGCAGAAAACGAGGTGCAATTATGGGTGTCGCAGATATCGCTGGATTGATCGCCGCCATAGCTTTCGCCATACTCACCGGTTTTCTCATCTATCCCCTGATTCGGCTGGGCAAGCTGTTCGACCAGATCGCCGCGACCGTGCGCGATTCGGGAGACCACGCCATTCCGGCATTGGACGAGGGCGTGACGACCGTTCGCCAGATCAACAGATCGTTGGAGGACGTCAACAAGATTTCCGAGGCGGCATCATCGACGGCGCGCAACGTTGGCGCGCTGGCAGACCTGTATGGATCCTTCCTGGGCAAGCCTGTCATCAAAATCGCTTCGACCCTCTATGCGGTCAGAAGCACCGTGGGATCATTCATGGCCGGAAGGCGGGCGTCCGACGCCGCTGCTACCGACGCGTCTACGACCACCAAGGGGGAATGATGTCGAAAAGACTGTTCTGGCTGTCCGTGGGGTTTGTCGCCGGAGTTGTGACGGTGACCAAGGCCCGCGCCTATGTGAAAGCCAACACACCACAGTCCGTCCGTGGAACCCTCTTCCCGGACTCCTCGCAGAACGTCGCAGTGGCGACGCTGGCTGGACTGTGGAGGGATTTCACGACCGCCCGCGAGTCGCGCGAACGTGAGCTGAACCGCAGATACCAGGATGTCGTCTGAGCGACTGATTCGTCCAATCCACTAATCTGAGACCGCCGCGGAACGGGATGTTTCGCCGGCGTCATCATCGAACAAGGAGCCAATCCGAGCATGCGCACTTCGGAAATCGCCAAGCGCTACCTGCAGTACTTCCAAAGCAACGGACACATGGTCGTGCCGTCGGCCTCGCTGATATCACCCAATCCAACGACTCTTTTCACCATTGCCGGAATGGTTCCTTTCATACCGTATCTTCTGGGCGAACAGACACCCCCCTCCCGCCGTATGGCGTCCAACCAGAAATGCGTGAGGACTCTGGACATCGACGAGGTGGGCAAAACCACACGCCACGGCACCTTTTTCCAGATGCTTGGGAACTTCTCCTTCGGCGACTATTTCAAGGCGGAGGCCATCCATTACGCGTGGCAGCTTCTGACCACACCGCAGGATGATGGTGGATACGGTTTCGACCCCGAGCGTCTCTGGGTTACCACCTACACGGACGACGAGGAGGCCCGCTCACTCTGGCGCAACGAGGGCTTCGACCCCGAGCACATGCAGATCTTCGGCATGGAGGACAACTTCTGGACGACCGGAGGCCCCGGACCCGGAGGCCCCTGCTCGGAGATCTACGTCGACCGCGGTCCTGAGTACGGCAAGGACGGTGGTCCCGCTGCGGATGAGAGCCGCTTCATTGAAATCTGGGATCTCGTGTTCGAGAACTACGAGGTCGACAACGTCAAGTCGAAAACCGATTTGCATATCGTCGGCGAGCTGGAGAACAAGAACATCGATACGGGAGCGGGACTCGAGCGTCTGGCCTACCTCCTTCAGGGCAAGCAGAACATTTACGAGACCGATGAGGTCTATCCAGTCATCGAGGCCGCCGAGAGGATATCCGGCCGTCGATACGGCGAGGATGAGCAATCCGATGTGAGGTTCCGCGTTGTGGCCGACCATGTCAGATCGGCGCTGATGATCATGAGCGATGGTGTCCGTCCGAGCAATGTGGGGCGTGGCTATGTCCTCAGGCGCCTTCTTCGCCGCACCGTCAGGTCGATGCGCATGCTCGGGGTGACCGACGCCGTCCTTCCCGCGCTTTTCCCCGTCTCCAGGGATGCGATGATACCTAGCTATCCCGAACTGGCGAACACTTTCCATGAGGTCTACGAATCGGCCTGCGGCGAGGAGGACGCCTTCAGGAGGACTCTGGAGAACGGGACGACCATTCTTGACACCGCCGTGCGCAAGGCTCGTAAACAGAATTCGCAGGTGTCCGGAGAGGATGCCTTCACGCTGCACGACACGTACGGGTTCCCCATCGAGCTCACCTTGGAGATGGCTTCCGAACAGGGCGTCAAGGTCGACGAGGAGACGTTCCGTCGTCTGATGGGCGAACAGAAGTCCCGCGCGAGGGCCGACGCGTTGAAGAAACGTCACAATGTCGATCTGAGTGTGTACGACGATTTCCGCAAAACCCTCAGCCGACCCATCGATTTTCTGGGGTACACCCAATTCTCCAGCAGATCCACCGTCCTGGGGATCATCCAGGAGGGCAAGGGTGCCGTCCCTGCCGTCACAGGACCCGCTGTGGTCGAGGTGATCCTCGATCGCACGCCGTTTTACGCTCAGGCGGGAGGACAGTTGGCCGATCAGGGTCAGATGGTGTCCGATGAGGGCGCTGTGCTGGAGGTCGATGACGTCCAGAAGCCCATCAAGGATCTTATCGTCCACCAATGCCGGCTCACCGAGGGCACGCTGGTCGTTGGCTCCCAGGTGAACGCCAACATCGACATGGAGCGTCGTGGGGCAATCGCCCGGTCGCATACGGCGACCCACATGGTCCACAAGGCGTTGCGCGAGGAG
>NZ_CASEXV010000007.1 GCF_949292005.1 uncultured Bifidobacterium sp.
CCAAAGCGATGGTGGCCGTATCGGGATAGGCGAGCACATGGGCCGTTGTCATGACGGTGGACACTGTCCTTTCTGCTGTTGGTGTCCTGCTGGCTGTTGTTGGCCGTTTGACCACGCTGGTCGTCAGCGGTGGGTCAGATCCCACCCGGCGTTGATCACGTCTGCGTAGATCTGATCGGGGTCGATGCGGCGGAGCTCCTCGGTGAGGCAGTCCTCCAATGTTCGCACCGGAACGGAGATCGGTTGCGCCGGCTGCCCGGGCTGCTTGATGACGGCCTGGTCCTCATGAGGGCGCTCAAGGGAGACGACTCCATCGGGTCGTGTCAGGAACACGCCCGTGATCGCCTCCGCGTCGGGGTCGACCTCCGTGTGGACCGGAACGTCCAGAGAGAGCCGCAGCCATGAGCAGAGAAGCTCGGTGGGCAGGAAATCATCCGGGCCGCTCACACGCACGTCCGTGATGGGAAGGTGCGGCGGCTGGTCGAGCATGGAGGCGAGCATGGCCCGCCATACGGTCAGGCGTGTCCAAGACAGGTCGATGTCCTCGGGCGACCAATTGCGGCGCAGCCGTTCCATCGTCGCCTCGGGATTGTTGGACAGCATCGCGTCGGTGATGCGGCTGCGGGCCATGGCCCCGAGAAGATCCTTTGAGGGATTGGACGGGGGATTCGTCGGCCACCAGGCCGCTACGGGGGCGTCGGGGACCAGAAGCGGTATGACGAGCGTGTCCGGATGGGACACCAATCCGTTGCGCGGGCGGAGGATGATGATCTCTCCGGCCCCCGCATCGGCTCCGAAGCGGACCTGCGCGTTGAGGTTGGAGTCGCTCGCGTCATCGGCGGAATCGGGGTTGAGATCCGGAACGACGGCGATGACGCGGCAGGGATGCTCGCGGCTCGCGGTGTTCGCGACCTCGAGGGCACGTTCCAGCTCATCGGGTTCGGTGGAGATCAGCAGGGTGAGCACCCTGCCGGTCGCGGATTCGCCGCGCTCCTTGTGCAGCTCGTCGATCTTCCCGGCGATCTCCCGGGTGCGGGTGTTGGGCATATCGATGATCATGGCATCCTCCAATGGCGGCCGTCGCGGGCCAGCATCTCATCGGCCTCGGCGGGCCCCCAGGTTCCTGAACGATACGATTGCGGTTGTCCCAGCGTCGCCCAGAACTCCTCTATCGGGTCGAGGATCCTCCAGCTGAGGTTGACCTCCTCGGTGGTGGGGAACAGCGGCGGGTCGCCCAGAAGCACGTCGAGGATGAGACGCTCGTAGGCCTCCGGTGAGCTTTCGGTGAAGGACCGGCCGTAGCTGAAGTCCATGGAGACGTCCCGCACCTCCATCGCAGTGCCTCCGGGAACCTTGGCGCCGAAGCGTATGGTGACGCCCTCGTCGGGCTGTACGCGGATCACGATGGCGTTGTTGCCCAGCTCCCTCACCGCGGTCTGTTCGAAGGGCAGATGCGGGGCGCGTTTGAAGATGACGGCGATTTCGGTGACGCGCTTGCCCAGACGCTTGCCGGTGCGCAGATAGAACGGGACCCCGGCCCAGCGGCGTGTGTCCACGTCGAGACGGATGGCGGCGTAGGTTTCGGTGGTGCTTGACGGGTCGATGCCCTTCTCCTCAAGGTATCCCACCGCCTTGTGCGAGCCCTGCCATCCGGGTCCGTACTGGCCGCGGGCGGTGTTCATCGACAGGTCCTTGGGAAGACGGACGGCGGAGAGCACCTTGCTCTTCTCGGCCGTCAGATCGGCTGCGGAGAAGCTCACCGGCTCCTCCATCGCGGTCAGGGCCATAAGTTGCAGAAGATGGTTCTGGATGACGTCCCGAG
>NZ_CASEXV010000008.1 GCF_949292005.1 uncultured Bifidobacterium sp.
AGAGCAGGAATTGGTTGTTTTTGTTCTTATCAAGCCGCTTTTTGGAGATGAGGGTGGTTCGTGTTTTCGGTTTAATGCCTATTCTTCCAGATTTTTATTGGACATATCTTGAATGAATGGGAAGGGAACCTGGGGAGCGTGACAGCCGTTTCGAGCTGATGCGCATAGTCTCGATGCTGCTGATACACGTCTGCCATTTCGCCAGCCATGCCGGCCGGGTCTCGCGGATCCACGGAGGATGGGAGGGGGCGCTGGCGTGCCTGCTCTCGCAGAACAGGCAGATCGGCGTGGTCATGTTCCTCATGACGGCCGGCTGGTTCCTTGTCGACCGGCCCTTTCGCTGGAGGACCGCTCTGTGTATCCAGGTGTTCGCGTATTCCGTCACGGTCTTCGCCGCCGTCTCCGTGGCGGTGTGTACCTGCTGTACGAGAACCCTCTGGGGCGCGAGGCGCTGTGGCTGCTCGTCAATCGCAGAGGGCATCCCCCACGCCGATCCGAAGGAAGGGACGGGAGGTGATTGTGGAGATTAACGGACTAGTGGCGCGTGTTTGCCGATACCGTCAGTACAGTGTCTCGAAGATGCCGAGCACCTGCTCCTCGTCCAGCGGGACGAAGCAGTTGCGCATGAGTCTCTGCTGCGTGGTCATGACGCGATGGGCGAATTCGGGGAGGTCCTCGCGGGTCACCCCGTACTCGTGCAGCGCCTTCTTGGGAAGAAGCCTGTTGATGAGGGCTTCGAGCCTGTCATAGACCTCGCCCTCATCGCAGTCGAGGATGCGCGCGAGGAAGGCGTTCATCGTGGCGATCTCGCCGTCGGATCTGATCGACATGTAGCAGCGCAGCACTCCGGTGAACATCGCGTAGTTGGATTCCCCATGCGGAACGTGGTATTTGCCGCCGAGCTGATAGCTCAACGCGTGCACGGCCGCGCATCCGGCGATGTCGAAGCTGATTCCCGCGTAGTTGCTGGCGATGAGGAAATCCTCCATGAGCTCGTTGCGCCGTGCCCGACGCCCCTCGCTGCCGGCCTCGCCCGCGTTGGCCACCTTCCGATAACCCTCGACGATCATCCGCATGGCCTCATATCCGAAAAGTCGTGTGTATGAGGTGGCGTTGGGGGACAGGACCGACTCCACGGAATGGACGAGCGCGTCCATGGAGCTTGTGGCGAAGACGTGGTCGGGGAGACCGTGGAGCAGCTCGGGGATGAGGACGGCGTGGTCGGCGAACATCTGGGGGCTCGAGATTCCCGCCTTGGTTCCCAGACGCGTGCGGTTGATGGCGGATATCTCGGTCGTCTCGCTTCCGGTGCCGCACGTGGTGGGGATCAGCACGAGTTCCGTGGACCGCTTGAGGTCGGCGATGCCGTCGATCACCTCGTCGATGCCGCGACCTCCTGCGATCGCGATGACCTTGGCGACGTCCATCACCGCTCCGCCTCCGATGGCGATGATGCGGTCGGCGTGATAGGGCGTGGCATCGGCGATGACCTTGTCGATCATCTCGTCCGTGGGCTCCTGGTTGCCGTAGTCGTCGAGAAGAAGAGCGTGGGCGCCGTTCGACAACGGTTCGATGAAGGCATTCCAGATCGGGTGGATGCTGATGATGAGATCATGGGATGACGGTGCGAATTCCTCGGCGAACTCGCGCACGGTGGCAAAGCGGTGGATCTCCCGTGGTCCGACGGCGAAGAGTTTCATAAATCCTCCTTGAGAGATGGTGTCGGGCCGTGCCGGCTAGGGATACGGCATGGCCCGGTCGCATCATACGCACATGACGCGTGCGTATGATGCGGGGTCTGGTGGTGTGGTGGAGACGTTCAGCGTGTGCTGTTCCTGACGATGATCGCCTTGAGCGTGTCGAGCGCCTCCGTGAGCTCCTCGTCGGTGATGACAAGCGGTGGCAGGAGGCGGATCACGTTGCCGTTGATGCCGCAGCTGAGGATGATGAGCCCCGCCTGCTGGCAGTCGGCGACGATCTGCCCGACCAGCTCCTTGTTGGGCTCCATCGTGCCGGTCTTGACGAATTCCACGGCCTGCATGGCGCCAAGACCGCGAATCTCCGCCACGGTGTCGACGGTGCCGACGAGCTCGCCCAGCGACTTGGTGACAAGCTCTCCGATATGCTGCGCCCGATCCGCGAGACCCCTGCTTTCCATGAGGCCGACGGCGGCCAGTGCGGACGCGCAGCTGACGGGGTTTCCGCCATAGGTTCCGCCGATGCCTCCGGGCTGCACGCTGTCCATGATCTCGGCGCGTCCCGTGACCGCGGAGATCGGCATCCCGCCGCCCAGAGCCTTCGCGGTGGTGATGAGATCGGGCTCAAGGTCGAAGTACTCGGAGGCGAACCACTTCCCGCTGCGGCAGAAGCCCGCCTGGATCTCGTCGGAGACGTACAGGACGCCGTTCTCGTGCGCCCATCGGTTGAGCGTCGTGAGGAATCCCTTGGCGGGGACCACGAATCCGCCTTCTCCCTGCACGGGCTCGGCGATGATGGCGGCCACGTTCTCATGGCCGACGAGCAGCTCGATCTTCTCGATCGATGCGCGTGCGGCGGCGACGCCGTCCTCGCCGAAGCCGTCACGCAGCGGGTAGGAGTAGGGAACAGCGTAGATGTCGGGGGCGAACGCGCCGAATCCGCGCTTGTAGGGCATGGACTTCGTGGTCATGGCCATGGTGAGGTTCGTGCGACCGTGGAACGCGTTCTCCATCACGATGATGGCGGAGCGTCCGGTGTATTTGCGGGCGATCTTCACCGCGTTCTCCACGGCCTCCGCGCCCGAGTTGAGCAGCACGCTCTTCTTGGGAAAGTCCCCGGGGGTGTGCTCGGCGAGCTTCTCGCACACGTCCACGTATCCGGCGTAGGGCGTGGTCGCGAAGTTGGTGTGGGTCAGCTTGGCGGCCTCCTCCTGGATGGCCTTGACGACCTCGGGCGCGGCGTTGCCCACTCCCGTCACCGCGATGCCGGCGGCGAGGTCGATGAAACGATTGCCGTCGACGTCCGTGATGGTCGATCCCGAGGCGTGGTCGGCGAATATCGGCATAAGCTGTCCTACGCCCGCGCTCACGTATTCTCCGTATCGCTTCTGCAGAGCGACCGACTTCGGCCCGGGAATGGCGGTCGTGATGGATCGGGCCACTTGGGGAACGGCGATTGGTGATGACATGATGTGTCCTTTCCTTATATATCTCTCATTGGCTCTTAGGTGTGGTTCTGGTGGGTCCTATACGGTTGCGGCGCAACCCCGAACAGGGTGGACGCAAGCGGCGCCCGTCGGGTCGGATCAGGATGCGTCGATGCCGTCATACTGTGGAGGCGTCCGGTGGAATCCATGCGTGATGAACGCCAGGACGATGATGCCCACGCACAGCCAGCTCACTCCCAGAATCAGCGCGTGGGAGTCGAGATGCACAAGAAGATAGGCGCAGAACAGGGCTCCCAGGACCGGAAGCACGATGTTGCGCGGGACGCCTCCCGGCATGGTCCTGCGACGGGTTTCTCCGTCGGCCGTCGCGTACGACACGATCACGCAGACGTTGACGAGGGTGAAGGAGACGAATGCTCCGAAGTTGACGAAGGACGTCGAGGTCGCCACATCAAGGAACATGGCTATCAGACCCACGACCGCGACGGTGAGAATCCCTCCCACCGGCGTCGCGAACCGTGCGTTGAGCCGTCCGAAGAAGCGCTTGGGGAGCACGCCGTCGCGTCCCATGACGTAGAGGAGACGTGAGGCGCTCGCCTGAGCCGCGATGCCCGAGGTGAACTGTCCGAAGCACAGTCCGGCGATGAATACGGCGGTGAAGAGATTGCCCCCCACCTGGGTCGCGACCTCGTAGGCCGCCGATGAGGAGTCGGCGAAGGATCCGCCGGGATGTACGAGCTGGATGACGTAGGAGACCACGATGAAGATCAGTCCGCCGACGAGGGCGATGAGCATGATGGCCCGAGGCATGGTCCGCTGCGGGTCGTGGGTCTCCTCGCTGAGAGTGGTGACGGCGTCGAATCCCAGAAAGGAATAGGCCGCGATGGCACCCCCGGCGACGATCGCCGAGAGGGACGACCCCTCTCCGACGAACGGCTTGAGACTGATGAGCGCGCCGGCCCCTCCCTGCGTCGCCACGGAGCGGATGGAGAGCGCGACGAAGAGGATTATCACCAGGGACTGGAAGATCATGAGAGCGAGATCGATCTTGTCGGCGACGTTCAGGCCGGCGATGTTGATCGCCGTGGTGAGGATGATGAATCCCAGAACCCATGCCCAGATCGGCACGGAGGGGAACTGCGCGTTGAGGTAGGAGGCGCCGATGAGCCATATCACCATCGGCAGGAACATGTAGTCGAGCAGCACGGACCATCCGGTGAGGAAGCCCAGTCGCAGCCCGATCGTCCGTCCGACGTAGGTGTAGGCGCTTCCCGATGTGGGGTGCAGGACCGACATCCGCCCGTAGCTCGCCGCTGTGAACAGCATGGCGATCGTGGCCATGACGTACGACATGGCGCTGGCTCCATGCGAGGTCTCCGCGATGACGCCGAACGTCCCGAGGACGATGATCGGAGTCATGTACGCCAGTCCGAACAGCACCACGGAAGGAAGCGTCATGGTGCGTTGGAGGCGCGTGCCTGTCTTCCGGTCGATGGTGAGCGCGTCCGGAAGAGGCGATGTGGGGACGGCGGTCCCGGAATTGTCTGCCGTTGACGCTGCTGTCATGATGTTCTCCTGACGATGGTGCTGAAGTGATGCGATGGGATTGATTGTGTGGCTCGTGTGGCTCGTGTGGTGGATGTCCGTCATCGTCGGGGAGCCCACCGTGTCGAGCTGATCGACCCGTCGTAGAGTGGGAGCGGAATCGGAGGGTCGTCATCCCGGAACTCCTCCCAAAGTTTGTTGCATCCTTCGGTCCCATCGTTTCTCACCCGCCGTGCGTGGTCGAGGTTGACGGTGGTGATGAGAAGCTGTTGTCTGGGGCCGGCAAGATGGGACAGAACGTGGCCTTCGGGGTCCACCAGCAGGGAATCGCCCATGCCGTCGGGCTCGGCCGCGTTCACACTGGCCATGTACACCTGGTTCACGATCGCGTTGGAGCGTGCGAGCACCATCTCCTGAAGGCGGTCCCTCGTCGTCGTGCGCACCGTGTTGACGATCATGTCGGCACCCAGCCATGCGACTTGGCGAGATATTTCCGGAAACCATGCGTCGTAGCAGATCGTGAGGCCTATCCGGCCCTTGCCGGGGATGTCGACGACGGTGAAGGACGTTCCCGGCACGTAGCCTTCGTGTGGGCGCCACGGGCAGATTTTGCGGTAGGAAGCCACAAGCTTCCCCTGCGGAGAGAGGACGACGGCGGTGTTGTGGATTCCGCCGTTTTCTGCCTTCTCGGGGAGAGTTCCGGGGATCAGCCAGATGCCAAGTTCGCGCGAGAGATCTGAAAGAGACCGGATGAGATCGTCGTGGAGGTCCGTGGCCGCGTCGAGCTGGAGTCGCTCCGACTCCGTTCCGTCGACCCCGGGCGTGCCGAACAGATGCATCTCCGGATAGACGATGAGCTGTGGATGTGCCCCCGATGTCGCACGGGATTTGGCGATCGACATCACGGATCGCGCGAAGGAATCGAATGGCGTGCCGATGGGGAGTTGCGCGTATTGAGCCAGTGCGATAGTCAGAGCCGTCGTATCCGCTGCGGTGTCCATCGTCGCCTCCTCCTTCAACGGTCATCCGACGATGCCGTTTGGTGTGGTTGTTGAGCATCACGCTAGATGCGGCCGACGTGCGTGTCTGTGGACGATGTGGACAAAACTCTTCGATTTTGTGGACACGGTGGTGTGATTGGGATGCGCGGACTTACGTATGGAAAGGCGATGGAATGGCGATAACGCTTAACGACCTGTTGTCCACGGCCTATCTGCGGCTTGGTCTGGTGGTGAGGGGGGCTCCGGGGGCTTTGGATGAGCCGATATCGTGGGTTCATCCCACCGAGCTTGACGATCCGACCCCTTATCTGCAGGGAGGTGAGATCATACTCGTTTCGGGCGTGGCCATGGAGAAGGATGCGCCGTCGCCCTCTCAGCGGGGTTATTCGCAGAGGCTGGCCGACAGACAGGTGTGCGGTCTGGGATTCGGCGTCGACGTGATCCGCTCCCAACCGCCCGAATGGTTGGTTCGCCAATGTGAGGCCTCGGGACTTCCCCTTTTCGTGGTTCCGCTGGACACCCCGTTCGCTGCAGTGTCAAAGGTGATATCCAGGGGAATCCTTGACGATCAAGGACGTGGCTTCGCGGCGCGGTACAACGAGCAGCAGCAGCTGCTGCGCGCCATACAAACGCTCAATCCGGTCAGCTCGATTATCGATTGTCTCTCGCAGGTCATTGGAGGCTGGGCCTCTCTGCTGAACCCTGCCGGAACGGTGGTGGAATCGTCCCATCCCTTCATACCCGTCGATCTGGGCATGCTCGGTGAGGCCATCACCTTCAGTGCGGTGGGGCAGGCCAGATTCATGAATGTCAAAGGGTATGACGTGGCCGTGTTCCATGTGACGGCGCCGGCGGGGGAAACACTGGGTTTCCTTGTCGCGGGATGCCGTGGAGCCACGGGCGCGTTGGACCACTCCCTTGTCGCGTCCGCGTCCCTGCTTCTGTCGCTCGCCGTGACCCCCGTCGCCGATGCCGACCGGTCCCTGGGACGCCTGCGGTCGTCGATGATTCGGGCCTGTCTGGAAGGTGATGCCCAATCGGTGCGGCCCTATGCCGGGGATCTGTGGAACGACGTGCCGGCCGAGCCTCTGGCGGTTCTGCGCGTCGTGGGGGAACGAGACGCGCTGGAGTCGGCGGAGCGTCTGGTGGAGCCGTTCCATCGCTCGCTTGCCAAGAACCTCCATCCCGTTCTGTTCGGCGTGGTCGAGGGTGATCTGTGGATTATCGTCTCTCAGTCCACGGCGGGGGTCTGGCTGGGGCAGTTCGATCGCGACTCGCGATTGAGCATCGGATGCTCTTCCGGCTGCATTTGGAAGGATCTTCCCAGAGCTCGTCATGAGGCGTATCAGGCCTGCTCAGAGGCCATGGTTTCCGACGAGCATCTTGTGATCTATGGGAAGGAGCGCGGCGTCGGGGCTCTTGAATCAATTGTGGATCCTGCGCGGATACGCGCCTTCGCGGATCTGCGATTGGCTCCCATATCCACGCTCCGGTTCAATTCGTCGACGGGACCCCATACCTCGTCAGTGGGCGGCTCTGCCAGTGGCGCGATTATCCAGGCGACGGACCTGCTGTCGTGCTGGTTGGAGCATCGGGGGAATTCGGAGGCCACCGGCGCCGCGTTCGGCCTTCATCGCCATACCGTGGGCAAGTATCTTTCACGTATCTCAGCGGCTTTGTCGGCAGATCTCGACGATCCCGCCGTGCGTGCCGAGCTGTGGTATGCCTGCCGTTTCACCCGTTTTGGTTCGCATCCTCACGCCGGAGGGGCTATGGGCGTAGAGGATGGCTCATGAGGCTGTCCGATGCGTTGATTCACCGCCTGCCGCGGATTGGACGAGAGGGGGAGATAATGATAGCATTTCATTCACTAACCAGTTAGTAGGTGAAACGGAGACGTGGAGACCTGCTTCTGAAGGCGATTCAAAGAGGAATCGGTGGCGCGTTCGTCGTTGAACGTGCCAGTGAAAGGAGTGGTCATGGACGAAAGCTATATGCCGGCGCAGCCGCTGCCGGATGCCGCGGTAAAGACCGGCCCCCGCGAGTCCCGCTCGCGCATCGGGGGCGAACGTTGGAAAGTCCCACACGGGAGATGTTCCCGCTCTGACCCCCAACGAGCGGATCAGATTCATCGCCGGATTCATTCTCTGCGGAGTGCTAGGGGCCATGGCCTTCGCCGCCGTGAATCAGGTTCTGCTGCCGCAGCGATTCAAGGATGCGGGCATGTCCCATCCGGAGTCTCTTGTCGCGAGCCTCAACGCGGCCGGAGCCTTGGTGGCTCTGTTCGCCAATGTTCTTCTCGGTGCGTTCTCGGATCGCAGTAGGTCAAGAGTCGGACGGCGGACGCCCTTCATAGTGGTGGGGTCCCTGGTCGCCGGAGTCAGCATCTATCTCACCTATGCATTCACCACGCCCAGCCTGATCATTCTTTTATGGTGCGGATTCCAGCTTGGCCTCAACGCTTTGCTGGCTCCGTTCGTCGCGACGATGTCGGATAGGATCCCCGAGAACGGCCGCGCGACCATGTCGGCGGTGTATGGAATCGGGCTGTCCATCGGCGGTGCGATTGGTGCGACCGTGGGCAAGATCTTCATCAACTCCCAGCAGGCCGGCTTCCTTCTTGGCGCCATCGCCTTGGGCGTCACCGGAATCCTCGTCACTCTGATCTGGCCGAAGGAGCCGTCGGCGAGGGATATCCCCAAAGAGCGCTCCGGGGCGTGGTCGGTGCTCCGCTCGTTCATTCCGCCGACGCGGGACTGCCGGGATTTCTACATCGCGCTGGTCGGAAGACTGCTTATGATGATGGGCTACTACGCGACGATGGGAATGCTTCTCTACGTGCTCGAGAGCTATGTGGGGCTGGGGAAGGACTCCGCCGCGTCGACGCTGGCCATCATCTCCGTCATCAATATGGTCGTGGCCGTGGTCGCCTCTCTCATCGCCGGATACATATCCGACCATTTCCAGCGTCGAAAGGTTATGGTCCTCACATGCGCGGCCGTGTTCGCGGTGTCGTTCGTCTTTCCCTTCTTCTGGGCCGAGCCCTGGGCGATGATCGCATCGGCGGCAATCGGTGGATTCGCCCTGGGTATCTACAATGCCTGCGACGGAGCCCTCAATGTCGATGTTCTGCCCAGTAAGGACGAGGCCGGCAAGGATCTGGGATTCCTGAACCTGTCGAACACCGTCGGCCAGGTTCTGGGACCGATCGTCGCCGCCCAGCTCTTCCGCTCACTGGGAACATTCCGTCCCATCTATCCCATAGCTATGGCCCTCGTGCTGGTGTCAATGCTTTTCATCGTCCCCATCCGCAAGGCGCGGTGACCGCAATCAGAGAAAACCGAGAGAACACGAGAGACAATCCAAGGAGAAATTCATCATGACAGCATCATTCGACGTGAAAAACCTGACCCTCGACGAGAAGGCCAGCCTGACATCTGGAGGGGATCTGTGGCATCTCCAGGCCATTCCCGCCAAAGGGATCCCCGGATGGATGATCACCGATGGACCTCACGGACTGCGCAAGGCCGTCCGCAGCGACACGGCGACGGACCAGTCGATTCCCTCGACGTGTTTCCCGCCGGCCGCCGGACTGTCGTCGTCGTGGGACCCGGATCTTATCGAGGCCGTCGGCAGGGCGATGGCCGAGGAATGCATTCAGGAGCAGGTGGGTGTCATCCTGGGTCCCGGCGTCAACATCAAACGCAACCCTCTGGGGGGCCGGAGCTTCGAGTTCTGGTCGGAGGACCCGCTTCTTGCCGGGGTCCAGGCCAACTCTTTGGTGGAGGGAATCCAGTCGCAGGGAGTGGGAACATCGCTTAAGCACTTCGCCGCCAACAATCAGGAGAGCGATCGACTGCGCGTGTCGGCCAGGGTGTCCGAACGGGCGATGAGGGAGATATACCTTCCCGCGTTCGAATACGTCATCAAGCACGCGAACCCGTGGACGGTCATGTGTTCGTATAACAAAGTCAACGGTGTGTACTCCGCCCAGAATCATCGTCTGCTCACCGAGATACTGCGTGACGAATGGGGATACGGCGGGGTCGTCATGAGTGAATGGGGAGCGTGCCATGATCGCGTGGCCTCCCTCGCCGCCGGACTCAATCTTGAGATGCCGCCATCGCATTCCGATGATCAGATAGTCAGCGCCGTGCGTGAGGGACGTTTGGATGAGTCCACTCTGGACGCGCGCGCTCAGGAGCTTCTTGATCTGGCCGCAAAGGCCGCTCCCGCCATGTCGCGTGAGGGGTATCGCTACGATCCCAAGGACCATCAGAACGTCGCCCGCGCCGCCGCCCGGGAGTCGATGGTTCTGCTCGCGAACAGGAACGGTGTCCTTTCCCTGTCCGATGGCGACGACTTCGCCGTTGTGGGTGAGTTCGCGAGAACACCACGCTATCAGGGCGGCGGATCGTCGCATATCACGCCGACGGAGATGTCGAGCTTCCTCGACGCGTTGGGCAAGCGGGGCATCGAGGCCGAGTTCGCTCCGGGCTTCACTCTGGATGACGCCGACCAGGATGAGGCGCTGACCAACGAGGCTTTGGAGGTCGCGTCCCGGCACGATGTGACGATCGTGTTCGTCGGGCTTCCGGAATCCACCGAATCGGAAGGCTACGACCGTAAGACGATGGACATACCGGCCAAGCAGATCAAGCTGCTCCACGGGTTGGCGGCGGTCGGTTCCCATCTCGTCGTCATACTGTCCAACGGCTCGTCCGTGGTCACGTCCACGTGGCAGAAGGACGCCGACGCGATAATCGAGGGATGGCTCCTTGGCCAGGCGGGTGGAGACGCCACTGCGGATGTGGTCTTCGGGGACTGCTCCCCCTCGGGAAAGCTCGCGCAGAGCATTCCGGTTCGGCTGGAGGACGACCCCTCGTACGTCAATTTCCCCGGCGGAGAGGGAACCGTCGACTATGGTGAGGGCGTCTTCGTGGGATACCGCTATTACGACACCGTCGGACGTGAGGTGTCCTTCCCCTTCGGCTTCGGTCTGTCGTACACCACATTCCGCATCGATGGTCTGCGGGTCGAGGCCCAAGGCCCATGTGGCGCTGATGTGGAGGTCACGGTGACGAACACAGGTTCGTGCTCCGGCGCCGAGACGGTGCAGCTCTACGTCGCGCCCAAGGGACCGTCGCCCGTGGCTCGTCCCTCTCATGAGCTGAGGGCCTTCGAGAAGGTCGCCCTTCAACCCGGCGAGTCCCGGAAGGTGTCGTTCGACCTTGATTCACGTGCCTTCGCCTACTGGTCCGAAGCCCGCCATGACTGGCATGTGGAGGCCGGCGACTACGGCATCGAGGTCGGATCCTCAAGCCGTGACATCAGTTGCCGGGAGGTGGTGTCCATCGAGGGCGACGGCAACACCCTCGAGCTGAACGATTTCTCCACCTATGCCGAGTGGATGGCCGATCCGGTGGGAGCCCCGATTCTCACACGTGCTCAGGAGGGGTCCGATTCCGAGCGTGTTCAAGGCATGCTGCGCAATCCGAAGGTCCTCTCGTTCATTCAGGACTTTCCCCTCACCATGCTGGAGGCCTTTGGCGGTTCCGACGTGGCGGCGGTGTGCTCGGCGGCCCTCGCGGAATACCATCGGGCGCGTGAGGCGCGCAGGTCCTGACGGAGGGGGATTGATCGCAAAGGCGTGACGGCTGTCGCGGCGAGGTTCATCTCATATGATGCGCCCGCCGCGGCAGCCGTTGCCAATCGGGGCTGGGTGATCGTTGTTTCTCTATCGTTTCTCTATCGATAATCGTCCCACAACGGACTGGGGAAGATGATCCCCTCACAGCGGGACCACAGCTTGGTCAGAGGGATGGAGTCGTCACGCAGCCAGCGGAGCTGAATCCCGTCCATGGCGCTGTTCGCGGTCGCAAAAACGTTTTCCAGATCCGTTCCCGGCGGGACCTTCCAATCGATGCGGCTGAACTGCCTCCACAGAACGTCCTCGCGACGGAGGAAATAGTCGTGCGCCGGATGCGTGGGCTGCAGGGCCTCGGCGCTGAGAACCGAGAAGAGTCTGACCATGTCTGGCCTGCTCTCGTTGATCTCCGTCGTGCGTCTGTACAACACGGGAATGTGCATGGGGGCCGATTCGGCGTCCTTCCCGTCAATCGTGGAGGAGCCGCGCAGAAATCTCCACACCGGATTATCCGCGTCATATGTCGACTCCAGCACCATCGTCATGAGCTCGTTCTTGTTTTTGACGTAGTGCAGCACTCCGGCGTTCGTCATGCCGACGGCATCGGCTATCTGATGGAGTGATGTCCCATAGAACCCATACTTGCCGATGAGCTCGGTGGCTGCCTGAAGGATCTGCTTCAGACGTTGGTCGTGGGTCTGCTTGCGCATGCCGAAATGCTTGCGTTGCGAGGAATCGCGAAGCGCCGAGCCATGGTCGTTATCCATTGAACCCTCTCCAGTGTGGACTGCGCCTTATGGTACGCCACAACATCATCAAAGGGGAGGGGGAACTCGCGTCATGCCGATGTCATGGCTGCGCTGCGGCGGAGGGAGGATCGGTCAGAAGGTTCTTCGTGACGTGCGAGCCTTCCGAGTCGGACCATCTGAGGGTGATGGGCGATTCGTCGTTACCGACGCCCAGAGACGCCGATGGTGTGAACGTCAGGCTGGTGGAGGTCGACGCGCCGGACCACTTCAGAGCCAGGGAGCTGGCGGAGTCGCGCTCGAACGAGAACTCGCCGTTGAACGCGTCAAGAGTGTTGCGGAAACGGCATAGCGCGTTAAGGGAGCGGACCACCGGGCGACGGAGATTCTCGTCGATTTCGTGGGTGCTGTAGTAGTGGCGGTTGATGTCGCGCCCGACATTGGTGCGGCCGAGGAGATCGAGGTCGTTGGCGCCGGCCATTGCCCCGACATAGTAGACCTGGGGAACTCCCGGGAGGAAGAACTGGATGGCTCGCGCCGCCAGATAGTGCTGGTCGTTCCGTCCCAGAGCGGAGTAATACGTGGAGTTGATCTGATACAGATCAAGGTTGCTGGCCGCGGCTCCGGTCGCCGAGAGGGACTCCCCGTGCGTGTTGCTGTGGATTGTGGTGACAAGCCGGTCGACGTCCTTGTCGGGTATGAGTCCAGCGACGCTGTGGTCAAGCTGGTCCGGCCCGACGTCAATGACGCCGATTCCGTCATGCGTGTCCAGAACGGTCACGGCGTTGTTGGGCCGGACCTCCGTCCAGTGGGCGAGTGCCGATACGTCACCGGTGAAAAGAGAGTGCAGGAGGAGTGGCGGAAGGGCGAAATCATAGACGCGATCCACCTTCGATGCGATGTCGATCTGCTTGCGGTAGTGGGAGTGGACCTCGATGAGGGTTTCGAGTCCCCGGTCATCGGCCTCCTTGCGGATTCGCGCGATGAGGCCGAAGGTTTTCTCCGTCATGAAGCAGCTGGTGTCAGCCTGCTTGGCGCCATATCCTACGGCGTCCAATCGGATGGAGCTCACATGGCTCGCGCTGAGGCGGTCGAGGATGGATGTGAGATAGCTCCATCCCTCTGGGGAATCGGTGTCGATGTCCACCTGCTGGGGGGTGAAGGTCGTCCACACGAGCCGGGTGGTTCCCGCCCAGGAGTAGTGGGTGAAGGGCAGACCCGGGCGTGGCCTGTAGATTCCGGCGAGGTGCTCTTCCGTCGCCCCGTTGGGGAAGACGCTGGACATGGTGAGGAACATGCTGTGGTAGGGGCTGTCCTGACCGCGGGCCAGAACGTCCTGGAACTGTCGCGACTTCCATGACATGTGGTTGACGATGGTGTCGACCATGACATGGTGGGTGCGCGCGAGCTCGGCGATGTCATCCCATGTTCCGAGCCGAGGATCCACGGTGGTGTGGTCCACGGGGTCAAATCCCGCGTCGGCCCCATCGAACGGTGTGAAGAAGGGGAGTATGTGCACTCCCTCGTACACTCCGGAGAAGCGTGAACGGAGGATGTCCGTGAGCGAGGAGATCGTGCCGTCGCCGAATCGGTTGGCGTACGTGATGAGCTGCACCCTGTTGCCCATAGAAACTCCTTTGTGTCGAACGGGTTCGATACTACGCCAGACCTGGGAAAATGACAACAAAGGCATTGGGGGCGTGTCCTACTGATATGCCCCGCCGCGCCTATACTTGATCCGAGTCGGGTGGGCCGTCGCCGGGGATGGAGGGGATGCCCGCCAGTGGGGGCTGACCCGCGGTTCCGGTAAAAACGATGTCCCGATGCCCGTGGTGTGAGAGGGCGTGAAAGGGACCGGTGAAGTGAGAGAGCATGTGTCGATCGATGGGGCGCTGCGGTCATACGATGAACTTCTATCCGGAGCGTTAAAAGGCCCTGACGGGCATCCCACATCAGCTCTTTTCGTTGGGGGATCTCCCCGGAGCGGGAAAACGACTTTCGCCACGCGGGCCGTGGCTAGGGCGTGGACTGCCGAGGTCGTCATGACGGACGGGGGCACCACACCTGACGGGAGGGATGACCGGTCGTCTTCCCGCATCGAGGGCATCCCTGCGATGCTGATCTGCTCCACCAGGTTGGCGGCCCGTGGGATAAATGCAACCCTGCTTGGACGTATCGGGCACACATCGGTGCCGAGAGTGGCCACCACCCTTTCCGCGCTGGCTTTTTCCGTCGTGCAGAGGTCGCGGATGGAGCGGGGGCTCACCGTCCCCCGACTGCTTAACGGAGCCGAGCAGGAATCCGTGTTGGATGATGTTCTTGACGCGCACCGTCGGCATGCACGCGCCGGGGAGCTATGCGACACGTGCCGTGTTCTTCTCGATTATTTCGCCGCCGGGGGAGCGCTCGGCGCGGTCCGAGGGAACGAGACTGACGCGGTGTCCGTGGATTCCGGGAATCCCGTCGGAACCACCGAGGATGTGTTCGACAGATGTCTGACATCGGGTTTCACAGGCCAGTTGCGGGACATACTGGCCCGCATGAATGAGGTCGGCGCGACCGCGGAGAAGTGGGAGACGATTGAAAGGTCGCTTGGCTCCCGGCCCATCGCGGATGAGGCGCGTCGACGTCTCGCGCAGCAATGGCGGTTGGCGTTCGTGCTGAGGAACGAATACGCGGCGGAGATTTCGCGGCGCTTTCCCGATGAGTTCCGGATGGATTCCTCGTATCTTCTCGTCAGCGCCACCGCGGAGTTGCGTAATCACAGCGAAAACTGTCGTGATGCCATACCGCAGGTGATCGTCGTCGATGATGCCCAAGATCTGACCATCGCCGGAATGGACCTTCTTCAGATCGCCTGTGATGGGGGGGCCAAGGTCGTTCTTGTGGCGGGCAACGACGAGGCGGTCCAGACCTTCCGCGGATCGTATCCGGAGTTTCTGCACCGGCGCGCCGTCATGCCGCGAACTGGGGATGCCCCAGGTTCGAGCGAGCCACCAGCCTCTGTGGATGCCATCCGATCCGACATGGGACGGTTAAACGCCGCGTCGGTGGAGTTGGACCCCCCAGACGAGGGCCGCGAACCCAGCCAGATGGAGATTGTGGCATCGCGCGTGTCCCTTTCCATAGGCGCGGATGAGGAGGGTCTGGATCCCATTCCCGACAGGACGGGCAAATGTCCCTTCCACGCTGGTTCCCTTTCCCCCGTCGGGGCGGATGATGCGCCGGGCCGCGAAACCACGGACCAGAGATGCCACGTGGTCGCAACGATCCGTCCCTCCGTGACCAGAGAGATGGATTCCGTCATCGCGTCGCTGATTGGCAGCGTTCTCGAAAGTTCCTCCGATGATCGTGCCGATGCTAGGGATCCATCTGAATCCGGCGCAACCCATCGGATGTGGAACGACATGGCGATTATCGCCCACGACAACACGACGCTTCATGCATACGGCGATCGTCTGAGGGCATTGGGGGTTCCGATCCGATACTCGTCGGTGACGCGCTCTTTCGGTGATGACCCGCTGGTTCAAGGGATACTGTCCCTGATAGAGCTGGCCATGGTGAGAAACGCGCGTGGAGGCATTCCCGCGTCCCTTCGGCGCTCCGTAAGAGAGAACGATTCGCGCGATTCCTTGGTGTCGCGGCTGCTGTTGACCTATCTGTCCAGTCCGCTTGTGGGCGTTGACATGGGCATCGATTCGACGGGAGTGGAGAGGTCCCGCCGAGTGCGGATGGCCGCCGTTCGCTCTGCCGTGGATGCCGTCCGGTTGATGGCCGTGGCCGTGGACGGAGGTGCCGCAGACTCCGGCACCGCTGACGATTCCCGTATGATGGCGTTGCTTCCACTGTCGCGTCTGTGGTCGAAGACAGCGGTGTCTTCAGGGACGGGTGATGGCGGATCCTTTCCGGCGCAACCTGTTGATGGCATTGCACCAGATACGACGGCAATGGCCCCATTGATGCCGCGTCACACCAATGACGAGATTCTCTCCCTTGTGGTGTGCGACTCGCGCGGGGAAACGCGGGAGGGGGAGGACTCGGATAGGGCGTTGGCTGCCGATGGCGTGGTCCACGTTATGACCGCGTTGGGAGGATCGTCGCCCGATGTGAAGGCCTTCGTCCACGCATTGTCGATTATTCGTAACGTGGCCGACGATCTGCTCCAGAAGCATGGCAGCGAGCCGACGTCCGCCCTGTGGTCGGCATGGTCGCATAGCGGGGTCGCGCAGCGCTGGCAGATGCGGGCGGTTGGATCCGGTCAGGATGCGGATCTGGCGAACGACCGGCTCGATATGGCGGTGCGGCTTCTCGACTATGCGGCGAATCGCGGAACGATCAAAGATCTTGGTGCCTTCCTCGAGCAGATCGGAGATATGGATGTGGTGGCCGATTCCTTGGCGAAAACCGCTCCTGTGGACGACGCCGTGACTTTGACGACTCCCGCGGGGGCGGCCGGGCGGGTCTGGCGTTATGTGTGGATACCGGGAATCCAGAGGGATGTGTGGCCGAATCTGGCGAGAAGGAACGCCTTGTTCGGCGCGGACGATCTGGCCGATCTGATGTTGCGTGGACGCATTCCGGCATTGGAGGATGATGATGGCGAGCGTGCCCGTCTTCTATCGATTCTTTACGCCGAACAGCGTGCCTTTCTGGTGGCTGTGACGCGTGCCACCGAGCAGGTGTCTCTCAGCGCGGTGTCGTCCGTCGGAGATTCGGCGACGGCCACCGTTCCCTCGGATTTCCTGCGTGTGTATCTGCCCGAGATCGTCGGATCCGTCCCTGAGGACTTCTCCGGACCGGATGAGGGGGCGGAGGGCGTGGCGGTCCCAAGCAGCGCGGACGCTTCCGGTGCTGTGACTTTGAGGGGTCTTGTCTCGGCAGCCAGGGCCATTGTGGCCATCGAGGCCGCGAAACGTGTCGATGGCCAGCCTGGGTCCGGCGCTGCTGGCGCTGACTGCGCTGTGAGTGCTGATGGGCGCTCGGACGAAGTAGCCGACGCCATCGAGGCGTTGAGAATCATGGCCTCTCCCAATCACGAAGGATGGGAGGGCTATGGTCCAGCGGATGCGCGCAATTGGTTCTTTACACACTACGGCGATGGGTTGGCACAGGGGAGCACGGACGCGCGGAGCGAGCGGACGTCTCAGCCCGCGGTGTCATTGAGCCCCTCGATGGTCGATTCCATCTGGGACTGCCCAGTCTGCGCTCTGCTCGACCGGGCGATGTCCGGGCCGACGCAGTCAGGTGTGAGCATGTCGTTCGGAACCATCGTCCATCGGGTCGCGCAATGGTGTTCCGAGGAGGGGTTTGACAATCCGGTCCGGACCTCCGATGGCACCGTTCCCACGTTATCGGACTCGGACAAAGACTCCCGCATCGAGGACATCACCGCGCGGCTTGTGGACAAATACCGTGAGTTGAGGGGGCCTCTGGACATGGACGGCGCCGCCGAGGATCTTGTCGGAATCCGTCTCAACGACGCCAGGGTCCCGGACATCATGAGGAACATCGCCACGTATGTCGTCAATGCGGGGTGTGAGGGATACGGCGAGAAGGCACAGGCCAGGATGGGAGATCTGGTGAAGGTCGATGCCGAGGTCTCGGTGGGATCGACATTCACCCTTGATGACATCACGGAGGCATACAACTCCGTGTCGCAATCCGCTCCGGTCACACGTGAGGAGATGTTCTCGATACTCGACGCGCTGGCCGGCGGTTTCGCGGAAGGATTCGATCCCCAAACCGTCATCAAACTGAATGCGAGGATCGATCGGCTGGAACGTCGTCATGACGGCATAGGTGACTTCGCACGGGTTATCGATTACAAAACCGGAAGGCGCAGGCATTCCGGAGCCCAGAATTTCTGCGATCTCCAGCTGGTGTGCTATCAGCTGGCCCTGCATTTCTCGCGTGATGATCAGGTCGTCTTTCCTCCGGTCTCATCGGCATCGCTGTTCGATGTCGCGTCAGCCGACGCGCCGGGGAAGGACCACAGAAGAGAGGAGTGGGCGGCTCAGCCACCCCTGTTCGACGGCGATCATATCAACGTGAGGACCGCCCGGAACATCAGCACGAAGAAGAATCCCGACAAAACGGTGCTGGATGATTTCTTCGCCGACCCTCCCAAGCTCGACGTGCGCCCTCCGGCTGTCGGGGAACAGGCGTGGAACAGGGTTCTGTCGGATCGCGACTCCCGCAGCTACGGATTCTGGAGCCTGTGCATGATCGCCAGGGTCTTCTATGCGGCTTCCATAATGGACGCTTCGAGAATTCCGCGTCGTCAACCATCCAAGCAGCATATTGCCTATTGCCGCCACAGGACGCTGTGTCCCTGGTGCTCGGACGAGATAGTGACCGTGATGGGACGGGAGGAGGAGCGATGAGCGAGGCAGTGAAATCATCAGCGCGACGGGGAACGACGAGGGGCTTCATCCCAACCGTGGAGCAGGCGGCGGTGATCGACGCGCCGGCCGATGAGGATGTTCTCGTGATCGCGGGAGCCGGCTCCGGCAAAACGACGACGATGACGCATCGAATAGCTGCTCTCACGGAGCGTGACCATGTTTCCCCTGAAAGGATTCTGGGGCTCACGTTCACCAGAAAGGCGGCGGCTGAGCTGTCGACGAAGATCGACGACATCATACTTTCGCGGACATCGCAGAATTCACATGTGTCCGCTTCCTCCGCCGATTCCCTCGATTCGTCGGCGTTGGCGGGATTGGTGATGAAACCGCATATCTCCACCTACGACGCGTTCTTCCAATCGATAGTTTCGCAATACGGTCTTCTCGTGGGGATGGATCCGCGGACGCAGCCTCTGAGCGATGCAGGATCCATCCAGATCATCTCGGACATCATCGCACGCAACATCGATGTCTTGTTCTCTGATGCCCTCTCCGAAGGCGATCCGAAGGATGGAGGGGATTTCGGTGGGGATTCTCCCGTGAATGCCGGAGCTGTCGATCCCCTGGTCGCGGAGGTGAGGGGTTTGTCCCAGAACATCGCCAGTTCGATGATCGACGAGAGCTGCTCCACGATGGAGGAGGCCATTGAATCCATCAGGTCGTGGGACCAGAAGTTCCTCAGGACACTTCAGCGGCTGCGGCCTGTGGGAGTCCCAGCCAATGAGGTCTGCGCAAGACCGAAGGCTCCATCGCGCACTCCGGCGCAGGCGAGGAAGCTGGATATGGAGCAGTGGATGGAAAAGGAATGGGATGAGAAGATTGTTCCCTATCAGGCGGATGTGGTGGACTATCTGGCCGCCAAAATCCGTCGCCGCGAGCTTCTACTCACAATCGTCGAATGGTATCAGGAGGAGAAGCGGCGTCTCGGCGTGGCCGAGTTCAGCGACTTCACCATAACGGCGCTGCAGCTGGTCATGCGCTTTCCCTCCATCGGAGGCTATTATCGGCGACGTTTCAGCCATGTGTTCCTTGACGAGTATCAGGACACCTCAACCACCCAGGCCACGTTGCTGGCGGCTCTGTTCCATCCCAAGGACGGAAGCGGGCATTCCGCCGTCACCGCGGTGGGAGATCCCTATCAGTCGATCTATTCGTGGAGGGGCGCGTGCCCAGGGGCGTTCCGTCTCTTCCTTCAGAAGTTCGACGTTCAGGGTGAGCCGTTCAAACTTCTGACGTCACAGCGCAATCCGAAAATCATTCTGGATGCGGCGAACCGACTGACCGAGGACTTCCGCACCCCGGATTCGTCGGGCAGCGTTCCCGTGGACATGCGGGAGGTGCCCGTCGATACGTTGAAACCTGCTGAGGCGGCGTCGAAGAGGGGGATGCTGCCTCCAGCCCTCTCGGTGATGGGATTCCAAACCAGAGAGGAGGAGGCCGACGCCGTGGCGTGCTTCGCGCGGGATGCGGTCTCGCGCTGGAGGGATTCTGGCGGACAGGACGGCGCAGGATCGCGCAGTCCCGTGGCTATTCTGTGCCGGTCCCGCGCATGGATGGATGATCTCGCCAAGGCACTCAGGTCCAAAGATCTCACGTATGCGATGGTCGGGAACAATCCGTTGATGGACCGACCTGACATGTCCGACATGCTCGCACTTCTCAGGGCGGCGGCCGATCACGCGTCCTCCGCGACGCTGCTCCGGCTGCTCGCCTCGCCTCGTATGGGAATGACGGTGGACGATCTGAAGATTCTGTCGTCCGCCGCGGGGGCGGCGAACACCGATTATCAGTTCCTCGCGTTGCGCGAGGCGGGTGTCGTCGACGCTTCGACAGCCTCCTCGCCGCGGGAGAGGGCGAACGTCGTGAGAAACCTTCGTGACGACGTGTCCTTGCCGACTGGAGTGTTCCTAGCGGATTTCATACTCAGTGAGGACTGTGACGGAGCGTTGTCGTCCACGACCATGAGTCAGCAGGGACGCGCCTGTGTCAGACGCGTGGCCGGCATGCTGCGTCGTGTCGAGGACGCCGCGAGGAGCTCCATCGCCGATGCCATCAGAATGGCCGCAGAGGTTCTTGATTTGGACATCGATTCCGCTGTCGCCTCCGCGGTGGGGGATTCCGGGTGCCGTGCCGTTGCCGCATCGTATGCCGATGCCGTGGATGTCGTCCTTGGGCAGGTGGATGCCTTCGGGCGGGAGCTTCCCTCCGGACGGCGCGGCACGTTGTCCGGCTTCCTGTCATGGCTGGACGCGATGACACGGGATCCTGATGGTCCTGCCACCGACGTCGAGGCCGATGTGGATGTGACGCTTCTGACGATTCATCAGGCCAAGGGGCTTCAGTGGCCTGCCGTGGCCGTTGTCGGGCTTGCCGATGGCCTATTCCCATCGAGCACCGGCGAGAAGTTGAGCGTGACCGTCGAGGGGGATGGCCAGTGGTCACAGGACTTCGTGCCCCGTTACCGCGCGACCAGCAGATGCTGGTTGGAGATTCCGAGCGATGTTCCCGCTCCCGTGCGCGCAGACAGGGAGATCCTTCCACGGTTCCCGCATAAGGGCTCTCTTCACGACATCGGCGATGCCCAGACCTTGGAACGCGAGTTCAGCGACTCCCTGAATGCGGAGAACTGCAACGCTCTGAACACCGGAGAGACGTTTCCCAGCCAGTGTGAGGAGTATGGGCGTCTACGGCATGAGGATGAGCGTCGTCTGGCCTACGTCGCACTCACCCGGACCCAAGGTGCCTCGCTGATGACCTTCTCGAAGCAAAAATCCAGCCATTATGGGGACGCGACGGAGACGGAGATCGCACGGATCGACGACAAGGGCCATTCCGGGTTGATTAGCCGTGCGGCATCCAATTTCTGGCAGGAGGTCCACTCGTTTTTCGCGCCGCGCGCCGAGGAGGGCGGGTTATCCCTGGAGAAGCGCGTCAGGGGAATCATCTCGAGGGAATCCCTTGACATGCCCGAGGGCTACCGGTGTCCGGTGGGATTCGCGCTGTGCGGTGATCGGAGGGCCGCGGATGGTCTTCTCGAGTCCGTCGCGCGGTCGAATGTCGATCTTGTCCGTCAATCGTGGCTGCGGGAGTCGGGCGATGAGGACTCGCTGCCCTGGCCGCGGGGGCTTGACCGGCGTATGCGGGATGTTCTGTCCATGAGTGCCCGGATGGTCATGGGCCGGAGCGGGGATGGTCCAAGCTCCGACGCTTCTGGCACGGACAACGATGGGGGGAATGGATCGTGCGGACCGTTGGCCCGTCGCGCGACGACGCTTATCCATGGCGTCACCGCCGAGGGGCGCATAAGAGGCGGCCGTACACCATCGTTGCTTGAACGCGTCGACCGCGTGAGGGAGCGTGCCAATCTGAGCACCACGACCATCGAGAAAACCCTTGCCGCCAAAGGGGACGCGAATAAGGCCGAGACGATGGCGCTCAGCATCCTTCGTCCCGTTCCTCTCCCTCCCGCCATGGCCGCGAACCGGGGGACTCTGTTCCATGAATGGGCGGCGGAATTCCTTGACGCTTGGATCGAGGGTGAGGTGGATGACCGAGGGGCCATGGTCGCATCCATTGACTCGGATCAGTCGTTGGATTCGGACGAACGGGCGTGGCGGCACCGTCTCGCGCAATCGCCGTGGTCTCGCCGCAGGCCCATCGCCGCGGAGCTGCCGATCGTGGCCATGGTCGATGACGGGTCGATCAACGGAACGATCGATGCGGTGTTTGCCGGTGGAATCGCTGATGAACGCACCAAAGCCGAGGGGTCGGTACCGTCAACGGGAGACGCGGGGACCGCGGATGATGTCCTGACGATCGTGGATTGGAAGACCGGACGCAAACCAACTGCCGTCGAGGATGTCGAGAATCGTCTCGTTCAGCTGGACATCTACCGTCTGCTTCTTTCGGGGCAGTTGGGCGTTCCGTTGGAGAACATCCAGGCCACGCTGTATTACCTGTCCGAAAAGGATCCGCAATCGCGCGCCATCCCCGCCCGGAACCGCACTCGTGAGGAGATCGTCTCCCTGATTCGGGAGGGTCGACGCCTCTCAGAGGTGAGGACTGAACCGACCTCCATCGGATGACATCGCGGCGAGGGGACGGGGTATCCTTGGATATCAGTGCCGGTGGCTCTCCGGTCGGGTCGAAAGGATGATCCGCCACATCGGTATGGCGTCTGGAGGGTTACGATGACCGTTGTCCTGCTGGTGGTTGGACTGATGATCCTCATATCATGGGCCGCGGCGTTTTTCCTTCGTTCGGTCGCCACCGCGGCCACCGTCATATTCGTGGTGTTCGTCGCCATTTTCATCGCAACCATCGCGGGGCATCGTATCAAGGCGCGCATTATCGCGAGGAAAAGCAGTCGGCTGGTCTCCTCATGGGTGTCTCAGACGCCACGGGATTAGAAGCGGCGTGGGATTGGCGGGATTGGCGGAGTCTTCGGACCAGGCTCCCGTGACGACTCCGGTTCGCCCTCTGGCCGTGGCGCGGTCCGTGGTCTCTTCCGCTGGCGCGCCCTAGCTGGCGTGTTCGGTGTTGAGTGAATTGTTCCTTTCACGTTCCTGTTCCTGGGTCTCACGGCAATCGAGGTCCTCGCCCTCCTTCTCGGCGATTTCGAACTGCTCCTTGAGCCAGATGCGTTCCGCGGGGTTCACGTCCATCATGTCCAGATACCGCTGGTACACGGGGTAGAACAGCCGTAACGCCGGGTAAGCCGCGTACAGGGCTTGCTCCGTACGGTGTCGGCGCCAATGCTCGGGGTGTGCGTCGAAGGTGTTGCGGAATCTCCTCATGTAGTTGTGGAACGAAGTGAAGGACGTGTCGATTCGCCGCGCGGATATTCCACAGATCATGCGGCGCGAGTAGACCGTTTTCATGCCTTTTCCGAGAAGATGCAGGGAGACGTCCAGATCCTCGTGCATCACGTCCTCCTTGTCGAGGCACACCTCATCGGCGATCGCTCTCCAAGCGGACGCGCGCAGAGCCATATTGGACCCGAAGAGCAGCACCTGGTCGCCGTCTGCCCTGTACGTGTGGCGGCGTACCTTGTCGTCCCCCTTGAGCCCCACCCGTTTGCCGGGCATGTCGTAGTAGACCACGGGTCCGGTGGCTCCCATCGCATCGGGGTCCTCGCTGAATATTCCGGAGACGACCTCCACCCAGTCGGGCTTGAGCATGCAGTCGGCGTCGACGCGCCCCAGAATGTCTCCGGTGGCGTGGTTCAGACCGAAATTCCGTGTGGGGATGAGGCCCTGGGACTCATCCTGATGGAGAAGTCTCACCGGCGAATCGGGATGGTCGCGGATGAAATCCTCCACGACGCTTACGGTGGCGTCGGTGGAGCGGTTGTCGACGACAATCACCTCATGCGGGGCGATTGTCTGGCGTGTGGCGTTGATGAGGCATGCGTTGATGCGCTCCTCCTCATTCCACGCAGGGATGACGATCGAGACGTTCAGCATGCTTTCAAGAATAAGAGGTGCAGTCTACAGCATGGATGATTCTCGCGCCGGAGGCCGCGCGACGGGCTGAAGGTCGCGGAAAACAAACTGTAGAATGGACGCCATGCGCTCTCATGACGACACCAAGATCGACCTCGCGTCGGTGTTCCCGTCCAGCGGGGACCCGCGCAGGCCTCCTGAATGGTGGGGACGGGCTCTTCTGTACACGGCCATCGCCGTTTTTCTGGCCATCTTCCTGTGGCGGTCGTGGGGGAAGGTCTCGTTCATTGTCCTCGACATCGTCATCGCCATATTCATAGCCCTGGCCATCGAGCCGCTGGTCGTGCGCCTGGTGCGCCACGGATGGAGACGTGGGGCCGCGGCGGCGGTCAGCCTGATCGGCCTGTCCATCGTCGTCATAGCGCTGCTGGGTCTTTTCGGCAACATGTTCGTCCAGCAGGTCATCGCGATGGTTAAGGGCGTTCCGGAGGTCTACGACCAGGTGCGCGATTTCGTCTTCTCGCACGCCGACATCACGCTTCCCGAGAAGAGCAGCGTGGGAGGGGAGATTCTCAGCAGCATCCAGACGTCGTGGGTGACTGATGTCGCGGGACAGGCTTTGAGCACCACGATGGGCATGTTCAGCGCGCTGCTCGACCTCCTTACCGTGGTTATGGTGGCGTACTACGTTTCGGCGGCGGGGCCGAAGATGCGCAGAAGCCTCTGCCAGTGGCTGGGGCCAGTCAGTCAAAGGCGTTTTCTTCTGGGCTGGACCGTCGTCCAGGACCAGATCTCGGGTTTTCTGTTCTCACGCACCATCCTCGCAGCCATCAACGCGGCCTGCATGGCCGTGTTCCTTGAGGTCATCCATGTGCCATCATGGCTGCCGCTGGCGTTGTTCTGTGGCATAACATCCCAGTTCATACCCACTGTGGGTACCTATATCGGCGGCGCCCTCCCAGTGGTTTTCGCGTGGGGCTCCAACGGGCTGATGTATGCCGTGGGTGTTCTTGTGTACATCGTCGTGTACCAGCAGATCGAGAACCTCATCCTCTCCCCGAAGATATCCGAGAGGACCATGGACCTCAACCCGGCGGTCGCGTTCCTGTCCGTCCTGGTTCTCGGGGCCATGTTCGGAGCGTTGGGAGCCTTCCTCGCATTGCCGGTCACGGCCAGCGTGCAGGCCATCCTCAAGGTCTATCTCAAGCGGTACGACCTTGTTGATTCACCTTTGATGGCCGATCCTGTTCCGGTGCGCAAATCGAAGGTCGTCGAGGGCGCTGAGGCGTTCAGCGAGCATGTCATCAGGCCTGTGAGCGATCGGATGCCGCGAGCCGCCAAGGGATCCACCTCCCGCGCTCCGATGAGCGACGAGCTGAGGCGTCTTCAGAACGATCTCTATCCGGAATCGTCGCTTGCCGATGCCGAGGAATCCATGACGGTCGCTATTCCCCGTGGAGCGTTGGCGTCTCATGGGACATCCGCGGGCGGGGTGAGACCGGGTGGTCGGGCGGATGGACGTGGCGGTCCGAACGGCCCGGAGGATTCCGCGGTGTTGAACAATGATGGCGGTGTCGCGGCCGGACCCGATACGGAAGGCGGCGCTTCTGGTAGTGGCGGCGCTGCCGACGATGGCTCCGCCGCTGGTCCCGAGCGGCCGATTAATGATGGAAATCCTCGATCGAGGTGGAGTTAGATGGTTTTTCTTGTCGTCTTGGATCTTCTGCTGATGGTTGTCGGAGGGGCCGGGGTTCTCTATCAGGGCATATGCATCGTGGCGTCGCTGTTCTCCCATGAGATCACTTTCCCCGCAGCACCCATGAACAAGCGCTACGCCGTTCTCATATCCGCTCGTAACGAGGAGCATGTGGTCGGCAACCTCATCGACTGCATCCGCTCCCAGACATACCCGTCCGATCTGATCGACATATGGTTGGTGGCCGACAACTGCACGGACGACACCGCTCGAGTGGCCCGGTCGAAGGGATGCCATGTGGTTGAACGCTTCGATATGTCGAAGGTCGGCAAAGGCTACGCCCTGACGTATCTTCTCAACAGCATGATCGAGAACGGTATGGCCGACGCATACGACGCGTATTTCGTCTTCGACGCCGACAATAAGCTTGACGAGCACTACATCGCGGAGATGAACAACGCCTTCCAATCTGGATTCAAGATTCTGACAAGCTACCGCAACTCCGTGAATCTCGCGGACAATTGGGTTTCATCGGGATCCGCGCTGTGGTTCATCCGCGAATCGCGATTCCTCAACAACTCTCGAATGCTTTTCGGATCGAGCTGCCACGTGGGGGGAACCGGATTCATGTTCTCGAAGGAGATCATGAAGCGCAATCGGGGATGGAAATTCCATCTGCTCACGGAGGATCTCGAATTCACCATGGACTCCGTTCTGCATGGAGACAGGGTCGGATACTGCGGGTCGGCCATCCTGTACGACGAGCAGCCGGTGACCTTCCGACAGAGCTGGAGGCAACGTCTTCGCTGGAGCAAGGGCTTTCTGCAGGTCTTCCGGTATTATGGCCCCGCGCTGATTCGCCGAGCGGTGAGGGAGCGAGATTTCTCTGCGGTCGACTTCACGCTGCTGCTGTGTCCGTTCACCGTTCTGGCCATAGTCCGTATGATTCTCGGCACGCTGTTCGCCCTGTTCGGTTTCGTCACGTGGTCGAGCCAATTGAGCGCGTTGACGGGTTGGGCATCCGGGATCCTCGTCAGCGTTCTGGCGATGATGGGGCTCGCCGCGTTGACCATTGTGGTCGAGAGGGACAGGATAGGCGCCAGCAACAAGGAGCTTCTCGCCTACGTTCTGAGCTTCCCCATATACATGTTCAGCTATGTGCCGATTTCCTTCCAGGCCGTGTTCTCCAAGGCCCAGTGGAAGCCCATCGAGCATCAGGGGCGGTAGACGGCGATGGCTTTCGGATGGGGAACAGGCGGCCGACCGCGCTTCCATCGTGGTGGACATCGTCCGTGTCCTGAGGTGGAGGACGGAACATTGCGCGCCCCCGGACATCATCGACGCGTCGTGGTCGTCGCACTGTCCTCTTTGATCACGGTTCTGCTTCTTCTGGGATGGTTTCTCGCAGACATAGGGGATGTGGTCCCAGGCCCTTTGACTGTCCACAACGTCCAGAGTCGGGCGTTGTCGGCGGCGCCGGCCGTGCGCTCCTCCATCGGTCTTGTTCGAGCGGCTGATCTGTCCGCGACCGTCAGCGCCAAGGCCGTCGCATCAGCCATATCGACATTCGGGTCGGCCTCGGGGCTGGGAGACGACTATTCCGTGGCGGTATCCCAGGCGGATGGAACCATTGTCGGCGGGCATGACGCCGATGTGGCGCGTCAGCCCGCGTCGACACTGAAAATCCTAACCGCTCTGGCCGCCGCATCCCGATTGGATATGGGATCGACGCTCGACACCACAACCTATCTTGATTCCGGCGAATCCCGGTCCGGCACGCCGACGGTGATACTCAAAGGCAACGGCGACATGCTGCTGTCGTCGGGCGACAACGACCCGGAGCATATCAACGGACGTGCCGGCCTGCGCAGTCTGGCGTCCCTCACTGCGAAGGCCTTGAGAAGCCGTGGTGTGACAACGGTCCGTCTTGCTGTGGACGACACGCTTTTTGGCTCGGTGAGATCTCCGGCCCATGTGGGCGAGAACAATGACGGTGGCCTGTACTTCACCCCGATATCCTCTTTGGCTGTGGATGGAGGGAGACAATGGGCGTCCGGGAAGGCGCCGACGAATCCCGATGTGTTCGACGATTACCCGACTCTGTCGACGACCACGGCATCCGGCGCCGCGTCCGTTTTTGTGGCCCGTCTCAAGGAGCAGGGCATCAAAGTCGAGGGCCAGATCTCGTCCGCGACGGCGGGATCGGGACTCACATCCCTGGCCACCGTGCATTCGGCGACGCTGACCGAGATCATGGCTTTCATGCTCAGGCACTCGGACAATACGCTTGCCGAGGAGTTCGGCAGGCTTCTGGCTTTGAAGATGCGCACCGGAAACTCGCCGACCGGTGCCGTCACTGCCGTCGAACGCGTTCTGAGGTCGCTGAAGATACCTCTGACGGGATTGACGATGGCGGATTGTTCGGGGCTTTCCCCCGGGTCGCGTGTAACCGTGCGCACGCTTGTCGCCGTGCAGGAGATGAATCTGGGGGCGCATGGCGTCGCCGCGGCCGCCGAGGGACTGTCGGTATCGGGGCTGATGGGCACTGCCAAGGATCGGTTTGGAGACTCGGGTGTCAACGGTCTTCTGCGCGTGAAAACCGGCAGCCTGTCGGATGTCACCTCGATGGCGGGAACGGTGTCGACAAAGTCGGGAGGAGTACTTGCCTTCGCTGTGGTCGTGAACAATCCCAAGGATTATGAGTCGGCCCGCGCGGCGATCGACTCCCTGGGAGTCGCCTTGGCGGGATTGTGAGGGAAGGATGACATACACGCCATCGTTGCGGGCCGCAGTGGGGGAGGTCCGTCGAGCGTTGCGGGCCGTCGGCCTGACGGATCGAGATCCTCGTTTTCGTGAGCATGGTCGGCATGTGCCGGCTCCCGATGCCCCTCTTGTTCTCGTCGCATGCTCGGGCGGACGCGATTCGCTGGCCCTCGCGGCGGTGGCGTCGATTGTCTGCGCGTCGCAGGGGATTCGTTGCGGGGCTGTACTGGTGGATCATCAACTCCAGGAGGGGTCGCGCGACGTATGCGACAAGGCCGCCCGCCAGTGCGCTGGCAGAGGTCTGGATCCGGTGGATGTCCTTTCCGTGAGGGTGTCCAACGACGGCCGCGGACTCGAGGCGTGCGCCCGTGACGCCCGCTATGAGGCGTTGTCCTCACATGCCCGTCGTGAGGGCGCGGCCGCCGTTCTTCTTGCCCATACGCTTGACGATCAGGCGGAGACCGTGCTGATGGGGCTGCTGAGGGTCGGTGGTTTGGATGGTGTGGCCGGCATGCCCGATAAGACGTCGGTTCAGGGTGTGGTCTTTCTCCGGCCCTTCCTGCGGCTGAGCAGGGAGCAGACGACGAGAATCTGCGAGGACTGCGCTCTGTCCTGGTGGGATGACCCGACGAATGGCGACGCCTGCGACGCCGACGTCGACCTTCCGCGCGAATACCCGCTGCGGTCAAGAGTCCGTCACTCGCTTATGCCCTATCTGGCGCGTTTCATGGGGGGCGACGTGGCAGGGCATCTGGCCCGTAGCGCGCGGTTGTGCGCTGTGGATAAAAACTACCTCGACTCCTGCGCGGACGCCGTGGTGGATGAGGCCATCCGGATGGTTGATGGCGGGTCCGGACCTGAGGTCGTCGTCGATGCCGCGAGACTGGCTCATGAGCACAAGGCCATCCGTTCGCGGGTTCTGATGCGTGCGATGTCGCTTCTGGGTCTGGTTCCCACGTCGCGGCACGTCGAGGCGGTTGATTCGCTCGTGGTCGACTGGCATGGTCAAAGCGCCGTCGCGCTTCCCAGCAAGTATTCGGCCATTCGCCAGAAACACGTCATTCGGCTGTGCCAAGATGGGGTGCATGCAAATTGCTGACGTTCAGGATGCCATCGACCATGAGCTGGTGAGCAGCAAGTCCATACAGGACAAAATCGAAGAGGTCGCGGCCCAGGTGAGCCGCGACTATGCGGGCAAGGATCTCATGCTGGTGGGGGTCCTCAAAGGGGCCGTGAACACCATGGCGGAGTTCTCTCTCGCATTGAGCATTCCCGTCTCCCTTGAGTTCATGAGTCTGTCAAGCTACGGATCGGGGACCACAAGCAGTGGAAAGGTGACCATCCGTCAGGACATCTCCACCGACGTTCGCGGCCGGCACATCCTTATCGTCGAGGATATTATCGACTCCGGAAGGACTCTCGCGTGGTTGGTCGACGAGCTGAGGAGAAGAGGCGCGGCCTCCGTCGAGGTGTTCGCATTGCTGGAGAAGCCATCCAGACGCGAGGTCGACGTGCATGTGAGGTATCGAGGATACGAGATTCCCGATGAGTTCGTGGTCGGATTCGGATTGGACTACGACGAGCGTTTCCGCAATCTCACCTCGATAGCGGTGCTTAAACCGGATGTGTACCAAGGAGATCAGGCATGACCAATCCTCAGGATTCCCAAGGACCCCGCGGGGGCGACGGCGGCGGGCGCAAGCCCACCCATGGTGGGAGCAATCCCTTCACAAATCCCTTTGCGGGAGGTGACAACGATTCGCACAACGGGGAGAAGAAGCCTTTCTGGCAATCTCCGTGGCTCTGGGTTGTGGTGCTCGTCCTGCTGGTTCTTTCGGCTTTCCAGATGTTCTCCGGAACGGGAACCCAGACCATCGACACGAAGGATGGACTCAGCCTGCTCAGTGGCAACACCGTCAGCTACGCGGAGATCATCGACAACCGCCAGCTGGTGAAGCTCACGCTCAGCGAGAACTACACGACCACCGACTCATCAACCGGCAAAACCCGCGATTACGGCAAGAAGGTGCAGTTCTACTACACCTTCGCCCAGGGTGCGCAGATAGTCAAAGCGGTGCAAAGCGCGAATCCATCCGACGGATGGACCTCCAGCATGCAGCAGACGAGCATCTGGAGCTATCTGATCACATCCATCCTGCCGTTCATCATCGTCTTCGGGCTCTTCTGGTTCCTGTTAAGCCGCATGGGCGGGGCCAACGGCATGCTCGGCATGGGTGGTAAGAAGAACGGCAAGCTTCTTGAGGGCAAGACGCCCACCACCAAGTTCGCGGACGTGGCTGGTGAGCAGTCGGCTGTCGAGGAGGTCGAGGAGATCAAGGACTTCCTCAAGGACCCCTCCAAGTACAAGGCGCTGGGCGCCCGGATACCGCGTGGCGTCCTGCTGTATGGTCCTCCCGGAACGGGCAAGACGCTGCTCGCGAGGGCCATAGCAGGCGAGGCGGGTGTTCCCTTCTACGCGATGGCCGGGTCGGACTTCGTCGAGATGTTCGTCGGTCTGGGCGCGTCCCGCGTGCGTGAGCTGTTCGAGGAGGCGAAGAAGAACGCCCCCGCCATCATCTTCATCGATGAGATTGACGCCGTCGGCCGCAAGCGCGGATCCGGCATGGGTGGAGGCCACGACGAGAGGGAGCAGACGCTCAACCAGCTGCTTGTCGAGATGGACGGATTCGACAACGACACCAATCTCATCATCATCGCCGCGACCAACCGTCCCGATGTTCTTGATCCCGCGCTTCTGCGTCCGGGACGCTTCGACCGTCAGGTTGGTGTCGAGGCACCCGATCTTGAGGGACGCGAGGCCATTCTGAAGGTGCACGCCAAGGGCAAGCCGTTTGTTCCGGATGTCGATCTGCACATGGTGGCCGTGAGAACTCCCGGGTTCACCGGAGCCGATCTGGCCAATGTCCTCAACGAGGCGGCTTTGCTCTGCGCACGTTCGGGGGCCCAGCTCATCGACAACAGGGCCATCGACGAGGCCATCGACAGGGTTCAGGCGGGTCCGCGCAGGCAGTCCAAAGGCATGGCCCTCAACGAGCTGCGCAACACGGCATACCACGAGGGAGGCCACGCCTTGGTGGCAGCTGCCCTGCGCAACACCGACCCCGTGACGAAGGTGACCATCCTTCCCCGTGGACGCACCCTCGGATACACCGCGGTGATGCCCACAACTGATCGGTACTCGCAATCGCGCAATCAGCTTCTGGATCAGATGGCCTACGCGATGGGAGGGCGAACCGCCGAAGAGATCGTGTTCCACGATCCGACGACGGGTGCATCCAACGACATCGAGAAGGCGACCGCAATCGCGCGCAAGATGGTTGTCGAATTCGGCTTCTCCGAGCGGCTCGGAGCGATCCAGTGGGGGTCGGACGACGATCAGACCACGGTGATGGACGGTCTGCAGCCGCGCAAATATTCGGATGAGACCGCGCAGATCATCGACGACGAGGTGCTTCGTCTCGTGGAGACCGCGCACACCGAGGCGTGGAGGATCATCAGCGAGAACCGTGACGTTCTCGATGAGCTTGTCCGCGAGCTGCTCGTCAAGGAGACGTTGAACGAGAAGGAACTGGCGAGGGTCTTCTCCCGGATTCGCAAAGCTCCCGAGCGCACCTTGTGGCTATCCAACGATGATCGGCCTGTGTCGGATCTTCCGCCCGTGGAGATTCCAGAGTCGCTGAAAAGGTCCGTGGGCATCAAAGCCGGGGAGTGATGGACATCATGGATGGTTCCCGGCATGTCGTCAGGGCCCGGCTCGTTCTTGACATCGACCCCATCTCCATGGAGTCGATGGTGGATGAGCCGTCGGCCCATGATATCGCCACCAGACTTGCCGATGGGTTGAACGCCACCATCATCCTTGATCATCCCGATCAGTCCCTTGTCGCCTTTCTGGGACCGGTCAACGCCGATGACGTGGACGTGAGTGTTCGCGTTGATGGCGCAGACGCCGATGATGACGGGCGCGCCGACGGATGCCATGTCCCTGACGAGGATTGCGGGGCGGCGGACGCGCGAAACTCGACGGGGGATGGCCAGATTGATTTCGCGCCCCCCGCGGGACGACGCGCGGTCCTTTCGCTCATATCGACGTCACCGCAGGCGGAGGGGCTGTTCCGTTCGGTTGTGGTGGCCATCGATGCCATACCAGGGAACCAGGTGGAGGGGATATCCGCCCTCTATCACGTCAGCGCGGTGGATGGGCCTGACTCCATGACGACTCTTCTGTCTTTGTCCACTTGTCTGTCGGCGCGGGGCCTGTCCTCCGCGGTTCATGCCATCATCTCCGACATGGAGGATTGTGATGTCCGGATCATCGACATGCTAACGACATCGGGGGATGCCGATGACATCCATGACATTGTGGCAGACGAGTCCGTGAGGAGCTCGGCCGCCGTTCTCGTTCCTTGGTCCGATATGGAACCCGATGCGGTCGTGGACGGCGATCCCGTGTCCTATAGGGCCGCCATGGCCCCTGATGCCGAGAACGTGGGGATGCTGGCCGACGATTGGGTGTTTCGCGGGGCGGCGGCCGATTCGGAGGGGATCGTATGAGAGCGCGGCGCACGCCAGGGTGGTATTACGTCATTGCCGGTCTGCTGGGTCTGACCGGCGGAATCTGCCTCGCGTCGTGGGATGGCCGGTCATCGGTGTCCCTTATCGGAGCGCCGTGGATTGTTCCGATCGTTCTGCTGCTTCTTGGTCTTGTTGTGCTCGTCCTGTGCCTGCAGGTGCATGCCTATGCCACAACCGATCCGGCCAAGCGCAGGTCCCGGTTGGATCCCACGAAGGCCATGACGACACTTCTTCTTGCCAAATCGCTTGGTGTGGCGTCGGCCGCGTTGCTGGGATGGTATACGGGTCAGGTCGTGATGACACTAAGCCATGCCGAGGCGACGTATTACAGCGACGCCATTGTGCAATGCCTAGTCACCGCGGGCGTCTGTCTGGTCGATCTCATCATCGGAATCGTGGGCGAATGGCTGTGCCAGATACCACCGCAGGATGGTCCGGAGTCCGCTCGGAACGTGGGGTCGAGGTCTGTTATGGCCTCTCCCGTCAGTGCGTCTGCGGGTCAGGAACCCTGATCATGGCCTCCTGTGACATCACGGCCACCAGAGCGCCGCTTCCGTCATAGACCTTTGCGGTTCCCAGCCCGCGTCCGTGGGCCGCCGTGGGAGTGTCCTGCACGTAGAGAAGCCAGTCGTTGATGTCGACGTCGCGGTACCACCACATCGAATGGTCCAGGGAAGCGAAGGAAATGCCAGGTGTCGATATGCTCAGACCGGCTCTGCGCAGAACCGGCTCCATCATGACTTGGTCGCACTGCAGGGCGAGCATGGCGCGGTGCATCGCCTGGGGAAGGTCCACATGGCCGTCCGCCCGCATCCACACCAGCTGGCGCCCGCTGTCATGCTCCGCGCTTTCCTTGTCGGCGCCAAGCATGATGGTCGGAGACACATGACGGATGTCGAAGGGGGAGCGTTCGGCGTAGAAGTCGGCGAAGGCTGACTTTCCTGCGTAGGGAGCCATCAGATCCTTGGCGCTGGTGAGCGTGTCGGGGTCGGGGATGTCCTGGGGGATCGCGTCTGCGAACTCCACCCCGGTCTGGCCTGTCCGTTGGAAGCTCGCGATGGCGGTCAGAATCGATCCCTGTGACTGGGTGACGTTCACCCGTCTGGCGGAGAAAGACCGTCCATCCCGCAGCGTCTCGACATCGAACAGCAGATCCTGGTGTATGTCGCCGGGCGCGATGAAGTACCCATGGATGGAATGCGGAAGCCGGTCCCCATCGACGGTTTTTGAAGCCGCGATAATGGACTGGGCGATGACTTGGCCTCCGTACACGCGTCCGGTGGGGAAATACAGACTCTCCCCGTTGATATAGGTGTGGTTGCGGTACGCCGAAGGCGTTCCCAAACGCAGTACTTTGGCGACGTGCTCCAGAGGGCTTGTCGTGGTGGTCTCGGTCATGCTGTTCCTCGATTCCTCTGTCCGGGTCCCTCGCGGGGTCCGTGCCATGCTGTGTGAATCCCAGCCGAGCTTCAATCGCCTCGACCTCGTGGCTTGTAGTCTATCGAGAGAAGGTAAAGGAAGATTGGAATTATTGTAACGACGGCCATCGAACCATGACTGGACGGTGGCCGTCGGCGGGTTTTCGAATATGACGTGCGGCGATAGGTCAGCGCGTCAGCTTACGGTGCAGGCGATGGGGGCGCGCGGCCTCCTCGCCCAGTC
>NZ_CASEXV010000009.1 GCF_949292005.1 uncultured Bifidobacterium sp.
GGAACCATGATCACGATCGAGGGAACCGTCAGACAGATGCGGGGATAGCCCAGATGCGGAGGCAGCCATCCCCGCCTCACCGACGACCGCCATGCCGACGCCAGCAGTCCCGCGAGCAGCGCTCCGATGAACGCCGCGGCCTCGGCGGGGACCCCGGCATCCGTGATCGTGAGCCTCAACGTGTCCGTGATCGCACCGATCGTGGCCGCGGTGAGGCACATGCGCTGCGGTGAGTTGAAGAGCACCGAGAAACCCCACACTCCGGCGAAGGCCGCGACGAAACGCAGCACGCCGTTGATCCACGGACTCAATCCCAGCGGCTCGAATCCCTGCGGATTCAGCTGGACGATGGACGCCACCATCCATCCGGCGAGCGTGGCCATCAATATGATCGCAAAGGTGTAGCACAGTCGTTGGATCCCCGAGGGGAAGTCGATCTTCGCGATATCGAGACCGCCGGTGATCAGAGGGAAGCCCGGGATGACGAACAGCATCGCTCCGATGTATGCGGTGTCATGCTGTAGCGCCACCGGATCGAACAATCCGATAAGTCGCAACGCGCCCACGCACGCCAGTGCGGCGACCGCCACGCAGACGAACGTGACGAAGAACTGGTTCAGCCGATGCGCGAACAGACGACGCCGCAGCCATTGGCCCAAACCGGCGCCGATGAAGGCGCCGACCATGTCATACAATCCGCCTCCCAGAAGGAAGACGAATGCCGCGCACGCCACTGCCGAGGCAAGACCGGAGAACCACGGGGCGTACAGCGGCTTCCTTCGCTCGATCAGATCCAGCCGGTCGTGAACCTCGCTGACTGTGATGGGGGACTGTCGGCCATCGCGCTCCGCCACCGCACCCACATGGTCGAAATGTCTGGCGTATTCCCCCTTCGGGGGCCGGTGCCCCTGTCTGGGCGCCATGGACCGTCGACGGGCATCCTCGCGTCCGGCGAGTTTCCCGGCGCGCCCGGAACGCAGACTCACCGGACGCATGGCCGAATGACGCGACTCGGGACTCGCCAGACCGTCGACGAGCTTCTCGGAGATGCCGGGACGCACGTGGTACATGGAACCGAGACCAAGATTCACGCTGAACCAGTCGGCGAAATGCTCCAACAGCCAGATGCGTTCCGTGTTCACGCCCGTGGTGGGAAGATCCACCACCTCCGTTATGCGCTCATGTCCATCGGTGCAGGTGGCCTCGATGTCGGTGAGATTCACGTCCGCGCGGACATGGACTCCCAGCGGATACGAGATGCGATGCATCATCTCCCGCACACGAAAGCTTCCGGTTCCGGCACCCAGATCCAACATGCCCACACGAACGATGACGCTGGCCTTGGCCGCGATGCCCGCCTCCGCGACGGGCTTGTCCCAGTCCCGTTCGATATCCTCCATATCCAGCGGAATGGCGTGACTGTGGAATCTGTTGACGGCCGCCGCGACCGATGGATGCGAGGAGTCCGAGCAATCGGAGGAATCGGAGGGGTTCGAAGGACCGGAAGGGTTCGAGGAATCGGAGGAATCGACGGCATGGTTCTGGGTTGGTTCAGAAGGAGTGGTCACACATCAGTAGTACCTCACAGCATGGTCGTCGCATCCTGCGGGACGGGACGTCGCCCGCATGTCCGGAACCATTCGTCGCATGGCCGTGAAATCGGCGGGGCCACGGCATCCTGCGTGGTGCCGACTCCTGTCCGCCTCTCGCCTCCACCTCTTCCTCCGCCGCTCGTCAGGCGACGACGAGATGCCCATCCCATGAACTCCGTAACACAAGTGTCGATGACGAGGCCTTAGAATATGCCTCGCAACCGCCGAATTCGGCTGTGGGCCTGCAACGCCCGACCACCACAACCGCGGAGGAGCCGCGGAGGGTTGGATGACCAGGCAACCGTATGTTCGGCAGAGGAGGTCTGATGACATCATCACATCAACAGATCACGCCAGCGGACGCCACGATCGTGACATCCGGCCTGGGGACCAAAGGTCCCGAGGAACGTGGTCTTCCCGAATCCCTTAAATACGACATGGATCTGTGTCTGCAGATCCTGCGCGAGGTTCTCGGCGAATACGACAAGGATTTGCTCTCCACCTTCGACACGGTTCTCGGCTATGCCGTCGAGGCCAGTGCGGAGCGGTTCTCGGAGACCATGACCGATCCCCACCCTGATGAGAACGGGTTGGAGAAGGCCGTGGAAACCATCGACGCCATGAATCTGCACGACGCCCAGCTTTTGGCGCGTGCGTTCACCACGTATTTCCACCTCGCGAATCTGTCCGAGGAGAACTACCGCGTCTCCGTCCTCCACCAGCGTGAGGCGGAGGTGTCGGGGAACCAGGCGATCGACCCCGTCAACGAGATGACGAGCGCCTACCACCAGCTGATCGGCGAGCTTGGGCCCGCCAAGGCCAAGGAGCTACTCGACAAGCTCGAATTCCATCCCGTTTTCACCGCGCACCCCACCGAAGCGCGACGCAAGGCCGTGGAAGGCAAGATCCGGCGCATATCGCGGCTGCTGAGCGACAACCGGACACTCGGCGGATCCGACAAGAAGGAGAACACCCGCCGGCTCTACAACGAAATCGACGCGCTGTTCCGCACATCCCCCATCGCGCTGAAGAAGCCCACACCCGTCGAGGAATCCAACACGATCCTCGACATCTTCGACAACACGTTGTTCACCACGATTCCCACAATCTACCGTCGTTTCGACGACTGGGTCCTCGGCGACAAGGGGGGACTTGTGGAGCCAGTGTGCCCGGCGTTCTTCCATCCGGGAAGCTGGATCGGCTCGGACCGCGACGGCAACCCGAACGTGACCGCGAAAATCAGTCGGCAGGTCGCGCGGAAGTTCAGTGACCACGTCATCACCGCGCTGGAGGACGCCACCCGAACCGTGGGGCGCAACCTCACGATGGAATCGGACACCACGCCGGCCAGCGCCGAACTCATCAACCTCTGGAACCATCAGAAAGAGATGAGCGAGCGACTCACGGACAAGGCGTCGCTGATATCCACCAAGGAGCCGCACCGCGCGGTTATGCTCGTGATGGCAGACCGTCTGCGCTACACGCTGCTGCGCGACGCCGACCTCATGTACACCAGCTGCGACGCGTTCATCGACGACCTCCACGTCGTCCAGCGCTCGCTCGCACAGTCAGGTGCGAAGAGGGCCGCCTACGGACCGCTGCAGGATCTCATCTGGCAGGCGCAGACGTTCGGGTTCCACATGGTCGAGATGGAGTTCCGCCAGCATTCCGTGGTGCACAGCCGCGCTCTGGAGGACATCCGTGAGCATGGCCTGCACGGCGAACGCGGCCCCCTGCAGCCGATGACCCACGAGGTGCTCGACACCTTCCGCGCATTGGGTGCGATCCAGAAGCGCAACGGCATCAAGGCCGCCCGCCGTTACATCATCTCGTTCACCAAGTCCGCACAGAACGTGCGCGACGTCTACGAGCTCAACAGACTCGCCTTCGCCCATCCCGAGGATGTGCCCACCATCGACGTGATCCCCCTGTTCGAGCAGCTCGAGGATCTGCAGAACTCCGTGGACGTGCTTGAGGAGATCATCAAGATCCCCGAGGTGCAGGCACGGCTCAAGGCGACGGGTCGCAGGATGGAGGTCATGCTTGGATACTCCGACTCATCCAAGGACGCCGGCCCCACATCGGCCACGCTCGCACTGCATTACGCGCAGGAGAGGATCGCCATCTGGGCGCATCGACACGACATCGATCTCACCCTGTTCCATGGACGCGGAGGCGCCGTGGGACGTGGTGGCGGTCCCGCCAATCGCGCCGTGCTCGCCCAACCCGTGGGATCGGTCAACTGCCGGTTCAAGCTCACCGAGCAGGGAGAGGTCATCTTCGCCAGGTACGGAAACCCGGTTCTGGCCATCCGTCACGTCGAGTCCGTCGCGGCGGCCACGCTGCTGCAGTCGGCTCCGAGCGTGGAGAAGACCAACACCGATATGACCAAGAAGTACACGGAGATGGCCACGAAGCTCGACGAGACCGCCCATTCGCGGTTCCTCGACCTTCTGAACACCCCGGATTTCGCACCATGGTTCTCGACCGTGACTCCGCTGAACGAGATCGGACTGCTGCCGATCGGTTCGCGCCCCGCAAAGCGTGGTCTGGGTGCGAAGTCGCTGGACGATCTGCGGACCATCCCCTGGGTGTTCTCGTGGGCGCAGGCACGCATCAATCTGGCCGCATGGTACGGTCTGGGAACCGCGTGCGAGAAGCTCAACGATCTGGACACGCTGCGCAAGGCCTATGAGGAATGGCCGCTGTTCAGCACGTTCATCGACAACATCGAGATGTCCCTGACAAAAACCGATGAGCGCATCGCCCGCATGTATCTGTCGCTCGGCGACCGCGACGATCTGGCCACGAAGGTGCTCGACGAGATGGAGCTCACCCGCAAGTGGGTGCTGCAGATCGTCGGAGACGAATGGCCGTTGCAGCACCGCCACGTGCTGGGTCAGGCGATCCGCATCCGTTCGCCGTACGTGGACGCGCTGTCGGTCACGCAGGTGCTCGCTCTGCGGTCGCTGCGCAAGAAGGTCGACAAGGAGGAGCTGAGCACCAGCCAGCAGGCCGGGTTCATCTACCTCATTCTGTGCACGGTATCGGGAGTCGCCGCAGGTCTCCAGAACACCGGCTGATTCTCCACATGGGCGCATGTTTCCGCGGCTAGACATCTGGCTTGGAACCGTTCGACCCATCCCATAAAACCGGGGTCCCACGGGTGCATAGCCCATGGGACCCCGGTTTTTACGACGTTCGAGAGCACGTTCGAGAGCTTATCGCATTCGAACTCGTCGCCCTTTCGACCGGTCTGGCCCCGGGGGCGACGACTTCGAACGTGGCAATTCCGGTGGCGTGACGATTTCGGTTGAATCAGGAAGGCAATTCCGACGGGGCCACGCCCCGACCGGGGATCACACCCCGATCAGATCGAGCATCTGGGGGACGCTCTTCTTCCCGAACTCGACCTTCCGCGATCCGTCCCTGCCCGTGACGACGATGCAGGGCACGCTCATGACGTTGTACTTGTCCTTGAGCTCAGGGAAATGGGCCAGATCGTAGGCCTCTGCGCGAACGTTCGGATTGGAGGCCGCGATCCGCTGCGAGGAGAGCACCGTCGTGGGACACATCGTGCAGGTGAGCGACACCAGTAGCATCACGTCGATCGGATCCTTGATCGACTCGATGCGGGACTCGGTATCCGCGTCGACCTTCTGCCCCGGACCGGCGGCGTTGTACAGCCCCAGCACGAACGAATTGAACTCGTGGCCGCTGGGAATCCCATGGAAGGCCATGCCCGTCGGAACCACCGAGCCATCCGCCCGGGTGGAACAGATTCTCACCTCGGGGCGGCTTCGCGGAAGCGCCGCGTCGGGATCGAATATCGCCCGACCTGCGTCGTCCTGCGTGGCCGGATCATCATGGTCGACGGACAGCTTCCCGGAACTCAACGAGGCCAACTCATCGACGAATTCCTCCAGTTCCGTGGACAGCGGCGTTCCGTCCAGGGAAAGACGAAGCACGACCGGATGCGCCATACGTCCGAAGACGACGTCGAGCTGCTGTCGGACGGCATCGTCGAAGAAGCCCGACGATCCTCCTTTGGCTGCGGCCTTGGCATCGGTGGATACGGACACGGGGGCAGGCGCGGGAGAGGATTGCGTGACCTCGGCGGCCGCGGCCTCCTTCGCCTTCTCCTTCTCGTATTTCGATTCCGTGGGACGTGGTGGAACGACGCCGGTTTTGGCGCTCATCTGCGACGCGTACCGCTCCAATTCCACGGCGGCGATGGCGCCATCGGCCGTGGCCGTGACGACCTGACGGAGATTCTTCACACGCAGGTCCCCAGCCGCATAGACTCCCGGAGCGGATGTCTCCATATATCCGTGAGTGACCACATAGCCATGAGAGTCAAGCGCCACGACGTCACGAAGGAGATCCGTCTGGGGGACATAGCCCGCGAACACGAAGACTCCAAAGGTTCCGCCATCCGCAGGATGCCAGGACTCGCGCTCACCCGTGTAAACGTCCTTCAGCTCGGCCTCGACCAAACCGCCCTGACCGGCGGACACCCCCTCGAGCTCGGTGTGGTACCGCACCTCGATCTTGGGATGCTCCTTGGCCTCGGCGGACACGGACGCATCGCAGGTGAAGTCGTCCTCGCGGACCAAAACGGTGACCTTGCTTGCGTACTTCGTAAGGAAAACGGACTCCTCTGCGGCCGCGAAGCCTCCACCGACGACCAGGACCTCGCGATTCGTGAAGAACTCGCCATCGCAGGTGGCGCAATAGGCCACGCCACGCCCTGCGTACTCCTCCTCGCCCGCGAAGCCGATTTTGCGGGGGCTTGCGCCGGTCGCCACCAGCACGCCAAAGGCTCTGACGTCACCACGCGACGTGTGCACGGTTTTGATGTCGCCGTCCACGTCCAGACCGGTGGCCTCGGCCGCTCGGAACTCGGCCCCGAAATTCTCGGCCTGACGCCGCATGGTCTCGGTGAGCTTCGCGCCATCGGTGCCGATGATACCGGGATAGTTCACCACATCGGCAGTGATGGCGATCTGTCCGCCATAATCCGCCCGTTCGAGGATCAGCACGCGGTACCGTGCCCTCGCCAGATAGAGCCCCGCCGTCAGTCCGGCCGGACCTCCGCCAATGACGACGACGTCGTACACGTCCGTGGACCGCGAAGCGCCCATGCCAGACGATGCCATTCTGGACGAACCCATATCAGAGCTGTCCAACAAGATCAAGGCTGGGGGCAATGGTGTCCTCGCCGGGGGTCCACTTGGCGGGGCAGACCTGATCGCCATGCTCATAGACGAACTGACTGGCCTGCACACGACGCAGCAGCTCCTCGGCATTACGTCCGACATTGGAGGAAATGACCTCGTAGGCGACGACCTTGCCCTCGGGGTTGATGATGAAGTCGCCACGCTCGGCCTGTCCGAGCTCCTCGTTGTAGGTGTCGAGGTCGCGGGCCAGCAGAGCCGTGGGATCGGCGAGCATGGGATACTGAATCTTCGCAATCTTCTCGTTGGCATCGTGCCACGCCTTATGCACGAAGTGGGTGTCATGAGAGACCGAGTAGATCTCGCATCCGATCTTCTTGAAGTCCTCGTACTTGTCGGCCAGATCCTCAAGCTCCGTCGGACACACGAACGTGAAGTCCGCAGGATAGAAGAAGAACACCGACCAGTGGCCCAGGACATCCTTCTTGCTGACCTCATGGAAGTCGTCGTCCTGGAAGGCGTTGACCGTGAAATCCGTCAGTTCATGCTGAAGCAGCGTCATGATAATCCTCATTACCTCGTCGTTTGAGGCCGAATCACCGGCCTGTGTACCTTCGACGCCGCACGGAACCAACCGATTGGGAAACCCGCCATCGCGCCGTTTTCCGTAAGACGTCCGTGATGCCCATGCTATCGCGATGGACGAGGTTATGTCAGAGGGGAAACTGTGGGAAGTGTCACAGTCACGGGCGCAAAGCGATTTCCATTCAGTGATTCATTCAGACGTTTCACGTGAAACACGTCATGTCTGCGCGGACGGAATCATAACACCGGCACCTCGTTGACGCGCGGCCTTCCCACGCCATCATTCATCTAGTCGTTTTCTGCGTTTTCACGAACGACGTCGATGTCCATATCCGGGACCGAGATCCGCATGACGACCGACAACGCCGCAACGAGAACGATAAGAAGCAGCGCGAACGCGTATCCGTATCGCGATCCGTTCACGAACCCCTGCGCCACGTCCAACTGGTCGCTGTATCCGGATGACAACAGCAGCGTCACCACCGCGGTCGCAATCGCTCCGGATACCTGCTGCATGGTATTGAGGATCGTAGACCCATCGGACGCCAGCTCACGAGGAAGATTCGCAAGCGCGTCGGACTGGGCCGCCTGTTGCATAAGCGGTATGCCGATCATAAGAAGCACGTGAGCGAGCACGAAGAATGCAGGATTGCTGTTCGTCCCGATGCCGATGAACAGGATCGACGAGACCACGGAGAAAGCCGCTCCCAGACGCACGAGTCGACCCGCGCCGGTTCTGTCATAAAGTCGACCGGCGATGAAGGAGAAGACCGCATTGGTCACGCCTCCGGCCAGCATGAGCATTCCCGCTGTGGATGGATCCAATCCCATCCCGCGTTGCAGTTCCTGCGGTGCCACATACATGAACGCAAGAGTGCAGGAGAAGGACAGCGTCACCATAATCGCGGGGGTACGGAAACCGCTTAGGAACAATGGCTTCAAATCAAGAACGGGATTATCCACATGCAGCTGCCGGCGGATGTAGAACGTCAGAACTCCAACACCCACCACCAGCAGAGCAAGCACCGTCGGAGACAGTCCCATATCCGGAATGAATCCGATTCCCGCCACCAATGATCCGAAACCGACTATGGAACCGGCCACGGAAGGCCAATCGATCCGCGGACGAGTGATCTCGATCGGCGACCGGAAGAAGACCCTGGCTAAGACCAGCGCCAAAAAGGCTATGACGGCGAAAAGAACGAAAATCGAACGCCATGAGAACGCGCCGATCATCACGCCCGATATGGTCGGCCCTATTACCGGAGCGAACATGATGACCAGACCGGCCACACCATTGGCGGCTCCCAGCTCCATCGGCCTGAAGACGTGGATCATGGAGGCATACAACGTGGGCAGTATTATTCCCGTGCCCACTCCCTGAAGCATTCGTCCGAGCAGGAGCACGACGAACATGGAGGCCGAAGCCGAAATGAGAGACCCGACGAGGAACAGGACGAGAGCCCCCATCAGCAACCTTCTGGTATCAATCCACTTCAGAAGAAAGCCAACGCACGGCAGCACGATCCCTATGGCGAGCATGTATCCGACCACCATCCACTGAGCCGTGCCCGTGGTAACTCCGAACGCGACGCACAGATCGGGAAGCGCAATGTTCATGGACGTTTCGGACAGCATGCCCAGGAACGCGCCCATATATATGCCCGACATCAATCGATACGGATGCGCGAACCGCCTGTGTACAGATACTCCATCGCTACTTGTCATACCGCTTTTCTCTTTCCTTCGCTTCCCTCAGGCCGCATTCGGCCGCACTTGATCCATACTTGTGGCGCGAACATTTTCAACGACAAAGAAAAACCGCATGGGGAATCGCAGGCATGCGGTTTCGAAACAAGTCGTGACACTAACACAAAACCATCGGTCTCGTAAGCCAAGTCAGGCGACGCCACCGTTCATGTCGACGTGTCCCGCAAGCCGCAACCCACCCCGGACGCAGCTCGATCCTCCCGGACATGAGTATGATCTGCGGCCGATCAGCTCGGGGCACAGGCCGGAACGCAGACACGGACCTATGATTGGCACGGCACAACCCAAGATGACGTCAACCGGACGGAGAAAACAGGATGAGCACGAACATGACAGACAACGATGGCTCACACGATGATTCACCGACCCCGACTTCCAACGGGAGCGCGGCTCGAGGAGAGACGCCCGGGGCCGACTGTGGATCCTCGGAGCATGAGTCCACCGCCAACGCCACGTGGAGCCGTCTTCTCTCCGGAAACCGACGATTCGCGCAAGGCCAGCCCGAGCACCCCTGGCAGGATGCCGCAACCCGCGAATCCCTCATCGACTCCCAACACCCCGATGCCGTGGTTCTCAGCTGCGGCGATTCCCGGGTTCCTCCTGAGATCATCTTCGACCAGGGTCTGGGAGACATGTTCGTCGTGCGCACCGCCGGAGAGGTTCTCGATTCCGCGGTCGTCTCATCGCTCGAATTTGCGGTCGACGTGCTTCACACCAGTCTTATGGTCGTATTGGGGCATGAGCACTGCGGCGCCATCAAGAGCACCATCGACGCCTTGGGACCACTTGACGATGACCGTCTCGACGACCTCGACCGAATCGTAGAGACGTCAACATCGCCGATCATCGCATCAGTCGGCGAATCCCTTCTTGAATCGCGGCGAGCTGGGCTTGACGATACGGACGATTTCGAGCGCGTGCACATCGCCCGAACAATCGAACACCTAGCTTCGCAGTCGGAGTCCATCGGCTCGGCCTTGGGGGAGGGACGGCTTCGGCTCGTCGGCGCACGGTACCGCGTATCCGACGGGGTGGTGGAGGTTCTGTCGTTCTAGCCCGCGCCGGCACCCACGTGCTCCCGAATACTCGAGGCGCATATCTTGACGGAATCCCGTTCCGCCTCCATATGGCCGACCGGCACGGCTCCAAAAGTCCGATCGGCGCAGGACTTCGCCGCCCTGAAACACATTCCACCTAACCCGTATCGGACGTATGTTCTCGGTATAGGCGGCATAAGCGGTACAGGGCAGGGTCCCGGGGATGACGCTAGAGTTAGAACCATGTCGCTGGGTCTGAACATTCTGCTGGTCTTCGTCTTCCTTCTTCTGGGATCCGTGTTCGCCGGAACCGAGCTTGCGCTGGTAAGCCTGCGCGGGTCGCAGATCGACCAGATGGAGCAGCAGGATGCACGCGGGGCACGGGTCGCGACGATCGCGCGGGATCCCAACACCTTCCTCTCGACCGTCCAGATCGGCGTGACGTTGTCGGGATTCCTGTCCGCATCGTTTGGCGAATCAGCCATATCCCCGTCCATCGTCCCCGTCGTGGTGGGATGGGGCGTGCCGTCGCGGGTCGCCGCGCCGCTGACGACGGTGATCCTGACCCTGATCATCTCGTATTTCTCCATTGTCATATCTGAGCTGGTCCCCAAGCGCATCGCCATGCAGCGCACCGAGCAGATCGCCCGTGCGGTGGTTCCGGCCATCGACATATTCGCGACCGTCTGCCGTCCGATCATCTGGCTTATCGGCAAGAACACGGATGGCATCGTGCGGCTCTTGGGCTTCGACCCGAACGAGACGGAAAGCGAGGTATCCGACGACGAGCTGCGCGTGCTGGTGAACACCAACTCGCGTCTGAGCAAGGACGAACGCACCATCCTCGACGATGTATTCGACGCCTCCGAAACCATCGTGGCCGAAGTCATGCGACCCCGGGCGGACGTGGTCTTTCTTGACGGGAACCAGTCGCTGTCCGACGCCGCCACCTATGTACGGAACATGCCCTATTCACGATATCCCGTGACCGGCAAGGACTTCGATGACGTGCTCGGATTCGTGCACGTGCGCGACCTTCTTGACGTGCGCGACCCCAACGCCCGGACGGTTGCTGATGTAACGCGCGAAGGCATATCACTGCCCGGCACCTCCAAACTTCTTCCCAGCCTGGAGCTCCTGCGCAAGCGCGGCATTCATCTCGCGGTCGTCATTGACGAGTACGGCGGAACCGATGGAATCGTGACGCTGGAGGACATGACCGAGGAGCTCGTGGGAGACATCCGCGATGAGTACGATCTTCCGGGAGACGGCTCGACGCCGACGGGGGCGAGCGCCTTCGTCAATGGAGTCGCGACCGTCGAGGGTGGCACCACGCTTGAGGACTTCGCCGACCTGACCGGCATAGTGCTGGAGGATGGCCCGTACGAGACGGTGGCCGGATATTTTCTGGCGCATACGGGCAAGATGGGTGAAGTCGGCGATGTACTTCACACCGACGATGGCTATGACATGGTCATCACCAAGGTGGATGGTCGACGAATAGACACGGTGGAGGTCCGTCGACATTCCGCCACCTAGCATTTCACCGTCCGAAGCGTCACGTGACGGATGGCCCGCGCTAGTATGGCAAATACCGTTTCATATCAGGAAAGGACGGATCATGACACTCTCATTCGTGGTACCAGGTCTTGACGAGGCCGCATCGGAAAAGATCATCGCCATTCTCTCGAACCGCTTGGCGCAGGAGCAGGAGGCGGCGCTGGTCCTCAAACACGCCCATTGGAACGTCACCGGCCCCAACTTCATCGCCGTCCACGAGATGATCGATCCCGAGGTCGACGCCGTTCTCGCGCAGGCCGACGAGACCGCCGAGCGCATCTCCACCCTGGGCGGATCCCCCGATGGACGGCCCGACGCGATCGTCCGCCAGCGCACGTGGAAGGGCGTCGATCTGACCGGGCGCAAATCCACCGCCGACTATCTCAAAGCCCTGATCGACTATTACGACGTTTTCATCGCCGACGATCGCAAGGCCATCGCCGAGCTGGATGAGCTGGACGTCATCAGCTCCAACATCATCCAGGACCATGTCCAGGAGCTCGAGAAGTTCCAGTGGTTCATGAGGAGCCATCTCGAGTAAGCCGCGAAACCGCGCGGTCCGTTTGCATGAAACCGCCGGGCGGCACCACCGTGATGGGTGGCGCCGCCCGTGCTTTCCAGCGGCTACCCTCTTTCGGCCCGCCCGTGCCATCTAGCGACCAGCGCCCAGTAACTATCGCCTATCGTCCAGTGCCTATCGTCTAGCGACGGAAAACCTTTGTGTACGAACCCTCGGCACGGGGGCGGACCACGATCGAATCCACGTCCACAGCGTCCGGCTGATCCAGCGCCCAACGCACGCATTCGGCGACATCCTCGGCCTGCAGCGGATCCGGAACACCGTCATAGACGCCCGCCGCGCGAGCCGCGTCTCCATGGAAGCGCTTCAGCGAGAACTCCTCCGTGCGGACCATGCCCGGTGAGATATCAACGATGCGGACAGGCTCGCCGATCTGCTCAAGTCGCAGAACACGGGCCATCACACGCTCGGCGAACTTCGACGCGCAGTAGCCGCCGCCGCCCTCATAGGGTTCGATTCCGGCCGTGGACGAGATGATCAGAATCGTGCCGCCGCCGGGAGCCTTCTTTACTATCGGCAGCATCTTCTGCGTGATTCGCAGGGTTCCCAGCACATTGAGCTCATACATCGAACGCCAGTCGTCGAGATCCGCAGTCGCCACCGGATCCTTTCCGATCGCTCCCCCCGCGCAGTTGATCAGGGCCTTCGCCCCACCGGCTTCCTCGATAGCCGCCACGGCCGCCGATGTGGATTCCTCGTCCGTGATGTCGCACACGCGGTAGTCGCAGGCGCCACCCAACTCCTTGGACAGGGCCGCCAAGCGATCCTCACGCCGGGCCAGCGCCGTCACCGACCAACCGGCGGCAACCAGCGCACGAACGGTGGCCTCGCCGATCCCACTCGACGCGCCGGTGACGACGGCACGCCGAGACGGCTGCGGCGAATCAACCTCCCGTCCCTCATTGCCCTTTCCCTCATAACCCTGTTCGACGTCATCATCCATCGGGGATTCGTTCAGCATCCGGCCTCCTTCAAGGCTTTATCCAGCATATCCACGCCATCCGCGGCCTCATCAGGCGTGATCACGCAGGGCGGAGTGACATGGATCCTGTTCGCATGGACTCCGATCACCACGCCGATCTCATGCCCCGCCCGCACGATGGCGCCCATCGTCGCGTCATCGAGCGGCTCTCTGCTTGACCTATCGGCGACCATCTCAACCGCCCAGAAGACGCCCTTCCCTCTGACCTCGCCGATCTTCGGATGGCTCTCCATAAGGGCGGTCAGTCGTGGTCCCAGGATCTTCTCGCCGACGTCATGCGCGTTGCCGACGATATGCTCGCTTTCCATCGCCTCCTGCGCGGCGACGATCGCCCCCATGGCCAGAGGATGCCCAGAATAGGTCAAACCGCCGGGGAACACCACGTCATCGAAATGCGCGGCGACGTCACAGGACATGATCACGCCGCCCGCGGGCACATACCCCGAATTGCATCCTTTGGCGAAGGTGATGATGTCGGGCGTGTACCCGTAATCGTCCAATGCCATCCAGAATCCCGTCCGGCCGAATCCGGTCATCACCTCGTCGGTGATCATCAGGATCCCATACCGTTTGGTGATCTCGCGAACCCCGCGGAAATAGTCCTGCGGTGGGACCAGGATTCCGGCGGTTCCGGGAATCGATTCCAAAAGCACGGCGGCGATGGTGTCGGGACCCTCGAATTGGATGACGTGCTCCAGATGCGTCAGCGCACGGTCGCATTCCTCCTGCTCGGTCGTGGCGCTGAACTCCGAACGGTACGGATACGGCGTGAAGACGTGCACATGACCACGCGCGTAGTCGTTGGGCTTGCGACGCCAATCCCCCGTGGCGCTGATGGCGGACCCCGTGTTCCCGTGATAGCTGCGGTACGAGGAGATGATCTTGTCGCGTCCGGTGACGAGGCGGGCCGCCCTCATGGCGTTCTCGTTGGCGTCGGCGCCGGCGTTCGTGAAGAACACCTTGTCGAATCCCTCGGGCGCCCGTCTCGCCACCAGCGATGCCGCCCGACCCCGCGCGAGATTGGCATAGTCAGGACCGATGGTGCACAGAAGCTCAGCCTGCCGGCGTATCCCGGCGATCACTGCGGGATGCTGGTATCCGATGTTGACGTTCACCTGCTGACTGGTCAGGTCAAGCCGGTCGCGCCCGTCCGCGAATCTCAGCCAGGAGCCATGCCCCCCGACTATCTCCCTGGGATGCAGATTCCGCTGCGCATGCCACGTGTGAAACACATGACGTCTGTCCAACGCGACCGCATCGTCCCATATCGTCGTATCCGACGACAGATCATGTCCCATATCGTCTCCTTCGTGGTTCTCTCCGCACGGTAATGCACGGTAGTCGTCCCGGTGCCACTACTCCCGGCGATCAGCCGACACAACGGCTGATGTCCCGGCGCATCGTATTCGTCGTGTTTCTCAACGCCCGGTTCTGTCATTATCCGCACTGGACATTTCGCAACATGGAAAACAATTTCCCATTAATTGCCGTATTGTTACGGAGATACAACGAAGATATCAACAATCATGTTATCGTTCTCGCTGACCATTAAATCTCAATCTCCAGTGACAATCCGGTATGTATATGACAACGCGAGGCAGGAATAGTGGACACACAGCACGACCTCGATGACGCCTCCGGCCTCGCCGGCATGATACTCACCGTCACGACGACCCCCACCCCGCAACGCATCATCGAGTCGATCACCTCGCTCGCCATTTCGGGGATACTCCACGAGGGGCAGCGCCTACCCACCGTCCGCGAGCTCGCCCATCACCTGCGCGTCAGCCCCGCCACCGTTTCCACCGCCTACCATGCCCTGGCCAGATCCGGCGTCATACGATCCCGCGGCCGCGCCGGCACCTTTGTTCTTCGCCAATCACACGGGGAAGGGCCCTTCCGCGAATCACCGCGGGATGCGTCCAGCCATGATGAACGGCCCATCATGGATCTGTCCACGGGAACGCCGGATTCCGCCCTTCTTCCGGACATCAGACCGTTCCTCCAGAAGCTGGGAAGGCGCAAGGCCTTCGTCAACTCGTACGACGGGCCGACGATTCTTCCTCTTCTGGAGTCCGCGCTCCGTCGCTCGTGGCCCTACGATCCCGAATCGATGACGATGGTCTCCGGGGGCGGGGACGGATTGGCGCTGGCCATCGAATCCTTCCTTCATCCCGGCGATTTCGCGATCACCGAGAGCCCCACGTATCCGCTGATTCTCGATCTCATCGAGGCACAGGGAGCCATTCCCGTCGGAATCAGCATGGACGCCCACGGGATGATCCCGGAGGAGCTGGACAAGGCCCTGACCATGATCAGGCATTCCCGACCCGGAGCCGGCGACAATCGCTATCAGGTGGGAATGATCATCCTCCAGCCACGGGCGCAGAATCCCACGGGAGCAAGCCTTGACGAGAATCGCGCCGCGGAACTGGCCGACGTGGTGCGGTCGCATTATCCGCAGACCCGTGATGCCGAACCCTGCGATCACGGCGCACTCCTCCGCCGGACCGACGACGGCCACACGATGCCGCTCGTGATCGAGGACGACCACAGCGGGGACATCGCCAACGCCTTCGCGGTGTCGCTGGCCACGCATATTCCGCAGCAGGTCATTCACATCCGCAGCTTCTCCAAATCCCATGGTCCCGATCTACGACTCGCAGCACTGTCGGGAAGCACCGCGAACGTGGACGCCATCATCACCAGGCGGCGGCGCGGAGCCGGATGGGTGAGCCGCTTTCTGCAGGAGATCCTCTACGAGATGCTCACGGACAGGGGCACGTTCGACAGGATCATCAGCGCCCGGCACACCTATGCGATGCGCCAGAGGACCATGCGCGCACTGCTGGAAAGACAGGGCCTGACCATTCAGACCGGAGATGGGCTGAACGTATGGATTCCCGTCGCGGACGAGGACGCGGCACGGAGAGTCCTGGCCGCCCATGCCATTCGCGCGGCCGGAGGCGCGGCTTTCATGCCACGATTCCGCATCGGCTCCGCGGAAGGATTCGGTTCGGGTATGCGAGTCACCATCTCGGACCAGTCCACACTGACCGATGATGTCGCCAAAGCCATCAGCGAGGCGGCGACGGCGACGCCGGTGGCAGAACCCACTGACGATTCATCTCACGACGCACATCGCGCCAACCCGGCAGCCACCCATCCATAAGATGCTGGAAACCTTCGCCATGTCCCCGCGCCCACAGATGGGTCATCTCATGAACAAGCACGTATTCCAGAAACTTCGGATCCATCAGTCCCAGCTGAAGGTTGAGGCGTATTCGCCCCGTCGCCGGAGTACAGGAACCCCACCGGGTCGTCATCCTACGGATGGTGATCGCCGATGGGGATCTGCCGACGATGGGTTGCCACCGCGAGAGAAGACCGGGAAGCCGCTCCTCGATGACGCGTCGAGACGCGGCCTCGGCATCCGGAGTCCACACGAGGACGTCGCCGTTCGTCTCGGCATCAAGAAGCCGCGAACGTTGGGCGGCGATCCAGCGGGCCTTCGCACGGACAAGCGCGACAATCCTCTCCTCGGAGACCCTTGCCGGCGCGGACACCACAACCATCGCCCCTCGAGGGCGCACCCTGAGATACATGTTCACGATGTTTTTACGCAGGACCACGACCGTCAGACCGTCAACGGCGATGGTGCTCTCGCGCAGGACCGGATGTCGTGAACGCGCGCTGGCCTGTCGTTGTGGCATGAGTCGCATTCTCGCGCGGACCGAGGACGGCCTACCGCGGCGAACGACCTGTGAACTGACGCATAAAAGGATCGGCGATGCGCGCGTGACCGACGCTGCGAATGCCGGCGGCCACGTGGCACGACCACAGGCATGTCCGAGAGCATCCCACAGGATCGCGACCATTCTCGACACGATACGTCACGCTTACTCGCACAACGGCTTTCGCTCCATTCCAGCCTCGCCGTCCGGCCAACGACGCGACACGCTATATGACATCTTGACAGTCCAGATGACACTGGTTATCCTAGCTATTTGTGCGCTTTATGGCGTGCTAGCGGGCCCGTAGCTCAGGTGGTTAGAGCGCATCCCTGATAAGGATGAGGTCGGAGGTTCAAGTCCTCCCGGGCCCACAGGCAAGAATTCAGCGGCAAGTGTTTTGCCGCTCTTTTTTTCGCCGGCATGGAAGATTCTCATCGGATATGCATTCGGGGCTATGGCGCAGCTGGTAGCGCATCTGCTTTGCAAGCAGAGGGTCGCCGGTTCGAACCCGGCTAGCTCCACCAGATGGTCGTTGTTCAAACCCACGACCTGACCGGTTTGATTTCCCGTTTCCACAGCTTGCCGCCGCGTGGTGGCGAGCTGCTGCACGTCCGGGTCGAAGAGGATGGTGAAGGGTTCTCCGGGTTGGGCGTCGATGTGGTCGTCGTCTTGGACGTAGAGCTTGTCGAAGAA
>NZ_CASEXV010000010.1 GCF_949292005.1 uncultured Bifidobacterium sp.
GTTCCATGTCTGCTGGAACGCGATCACCTGCACATCCTTTGATGAGGAGGTGCTTCCTGACTGTGTTTGCGCGTCGGACGTGACGCTCGCCTGCGCGGCCAGAGGAGCGATGACTGCCCCTCCTCCCACAAGCATGGCCAGCGCGGCCCCAATGCCCACGACCTTGGCGGTCATGGAGTTCCATCGTTGAACTGTCATATGTCCTTCCATCCTCATCCTTGAGATGTCCCGACCTGTATATCCGCGCAATGCGGACGACGTCGGGACGTGGACCTCTCCATCCACGGTCGATTCCCTTATGAACCGCTGCCCATGTCACGCAAACGCATCCATCCACGCATGCGAATCCCACAGACCACTGTCCATCGTATCCCAAGATTATGAGCGTTGCCATGCCGAATGTTACATGCGTGTCCGGCGTAATAGATGAGGAACGCGCACATCACAGGGATTCAAACATATGAAGAACGACGGGGAACCGCGATGTGCGATGATCACACGGCAAGAAGATGGGCTACGGATTCCAGGGCGAGTCGGTAGCCGAAGAATCCCATCCCCGTGATCGTCCCCGTGGCGACGGGCGATATGACGCTGCGTTTGCGGAATTCATCCCTGGACGCCGGATTGGAGATATGGACCTCCATAAGCGGAAGCCCGGCGTCTCCCACCATATGGGCCGCGTCGGCCAACGCGTAGCTGTAATGGGTGAAGGCGGCGGGATTCATGACGACCGCGGTGCCCTCGTCGACCGCCTTATGCATCCATCCGACCATGACGGCCTCATCGTCGGTCTGTCGGACCTCGACGTCAAGACCAAGGCGTTCGCCCCAGACGGAGCACAACCGTGTCAGCTCCGCAAGATCCTGATGACCATACACATCCGGCTGCCTCACACCCAGACGTCCCAGATTGGGACCATTGACGACAACGACACGTGGCCTTGCCGCCTTCTTCTCCGTGGACTCCTTGCCGCCCATAACTCCACCTTCCATGAAATCCACACGAACCATCAACGACGGATGCGCTCGAAAGCCTCCCGGACCGCGTCAAGCGGCGGATCATCCAGATGGCGAGGATGTCCGATCGACTCAAGGATCACAAAGCGCAGACTGCGCCCGCGGGCCTTCTTGTCGCGATGCATCAGCGCGAGGACCGCATCCCAGTCACCTCCGGACCATGACGTCGGCAAACCCAGGGACGACAGCAACCGCCGATGCAGGTCGACGTCCTCCTTGCTGAGGTATCCCATAATCGACGACAACTCAGCCGCGAACACGCATCCCACCGCGACCGCGTTGCCATGACGCCACCGGAAATGCTCCAACTGCTCGATCGCGTGTCCCAGAGTGTGGCCGTAGTTGAGAAACTCGCGAAGTCCCGACTCGCGAAGATCGGTCGCCACATGATGCACCTTCACCCGCACGGTGCGTTCGATCAGCTCGTCGACCACGGGCTCGAGCCCGGACCCTACAAACGACGGGCCCTCGAACGACCGCAGCTGGTCGGCGTGCTCATTGAGGATGTCAAGGATGCCGAGGTCGCGAATGAAACCGGACTTCGCGACCTCGCCAAGACCTTCGATGACGATGTCCCGTGGCAACGTGGCCAAGGTGTCGGTATCAGCAAGAACTCCGCTGGGTGTGAAGAACGAACCGACCAGATTCTTTCCCGCGGGGATATTGACGCCGGTTTTGCCTCCCGTGGAGGCGTCGACCATGGCCAGCAGCGATGTGGGGCAGTTGA
>NZ_CASEXV010000011.1 GCF_949292005.1 uncultured Bifidobacterium sp.
CAATGGTTCCCTCTCCATGACGACCTCCCATGCCTTCGGCGACGACGTCCTCCGCGCCCGCGATCCGTCCGAACTCCGATCCGTCCAAGCCCCGATCCGTCCGCATGACGGATGGGGGGATCGCAGACGGCCGGCAGCGCCGATCCTAATCGCGTGACTTAGGAATACCACATGGCGATCCGCAGGCGATCCGCACGTCACCGTCTCCGCACGTTCCACACAGTGACCTCACCCAATGGCCTCACCAATACAATGTGACCCCCACCAAATGCGACCCGACCAAAAATAGTGACCCCGCCAATGCAGTGGCCCCTTGGCGCTGGTCGACGCTGGTCGACACCGGCCAGCACCGGCCCCACGAGTGCCGGCACGCTCTCCCCGTCATCATGCTCACTTAGCACTCATGACGGCGGAGTGCTAAAATCGTCCATGGGCAACGCCGTGGTGCGGCCACACCATCAACACCATCACGACCGCGACGCAGGTCCCGCATCACACCCAATCGCATTCATATCGCTTGCAGCCGCGGTCCGACAGAGAAAGGAGCGCAGCAGTGCGCGTCGCGGTCATCGCAGGACCCTACGTGCCCGTCCCGCCGAAACAGTACGGCGGCACGGAGCTGGTCATCGCGAATCTTATCCGTGGACTTCGGGAGATGGGTCACGAACCCATCCTTCTGGCCTCGGCCGATTCGACCATCGACTGCCCCATCGTCCCCATCACGGACAAGGCCATCTTCTTCCCACGGCACAGGAAGGACCTCCCCGCCTATCTGGCGCGGGCGAAGGAGATCGAGAAAACCACCGCCGACAAACTGAGGGGAATCCTCGACGACGTGGACATCATCCACTCGCATGGATTCGATCTCAAGGATTTTCAGGACTTCCCGAACCTCACCACGATGCACGGTCCGGTCACCTTCCAGCAGCTGGACTACTACGATCATCGCCGAGACCTGTTCTACGCCTCCATCTCACGCAACCAGCAGGACGCCTTTCCCGACCTCCAATACGTCGGCGTCGTCTACAACGGCGAGGATCCCTCACGCTTCCCGATCGTCACGGAACCCGACGACTATCTCTGCTTCCTCGGCAGATTCGACAGGGAGAAGGACCCGCATCTCGCGATACAGCTGGCCATCAATCTGGGAATGCGGATCAAGGTCGCCGGCAAAATCGATCATCAGGGCGACGGCTACTTCGACGAGGAGATCCGTCCCCTTCTTGCCAACCCCCTCGTCGAATACCTTGGCGAACTGGGATTCGAGGACAAGGTCAGGCTCCTCTCCCACGCACGATGCAACCTGCATCCCACCGGATTCCGCGAGCCCTTCGGACTGACCGTGCTCGAGGCGGCGTATTGCGGAACCCCGACGCTGGCCATCAAACGCGGATCCATGCCGGAGCTCATCGAGGAGGGACGCACCGGCATGCTGGTCGAGGACTTCGTGGAGGGCTACCACGAGATCGAAAGCTGCTTCGACATGGACAGACGCTACATCGCCGAGCGGGCACGCATGCTGTTCAACTACCGAACGATGACGAAACAGTATCTCAAGGCCTACGAGAAGGTCATCGACATCGTCCACACGCGCGAACGGCAGAAGCAGACCATCCGCAGAATGGCCGCACAGACGCGCACCGATCTGAGCGACATCTGGACCGGCAACACGCGCGGGAACCTCCGCTTGCCCAGCCCCTCCCCCGAGGGGCGCGGCTCCCGGCACACCGACAGGCCGGAGACGCGGATTCTTCAATAAGGTGAAGCCGACCGATAAGGTGAAGCCGGTAAGGTGAAGCCGGACGCCCGCCGGGCATTCTGGGCATCCAGAAGCGATGCGTCCACGCCGGTGCTATCATGCCGTCTGACAGGTGATGGGCCCCGCCTGGATACGCCGCCCGACACGCTCCGGCTCGATACGACCGGTGCGGGCGTGGACGCGCATCCGAACCGCATACGCTGATGGTTCCTACAGACAATGGCCGAGGTATGGCCATACGCTGAAAGGAGCATCATGTCCTTCATGACATCGCCATCCACCTCCCGCGGTGAATCCATATCCGATGGCGCCCCGGCGTCCGACACCGAGGAACGCGGCCAGACCGGCATCAGCCCCTCCTCCGACGGAGCCGGCCACACTCCGTCGCTGCTGGTCGGGTCGCTGCTGGTGGGGTCGCTGCTGGTGGGCGTCGCGCCGGGACAACCCGACGCCGTCGCCCGGACGGCCATCGAATGGGCCGCCCGCATGGGACTTCGCAGGATCCATTTCGTGTACGTCGACCCCACCATGACGTCGGCGTCCGATGGATATATGGAGCCTCTTGATTCGGACAGCCTCGACGAGTCCCGCGCTCGGGCGGCGGACGAGCTGTCCCGTCGCATGATGTCGCTGGATCTGCCGCCGGACATGACCTCGGATTTCACAGTGGTGCCCGGCGATCCCGCCGACGGCCTGCGGGGGGAGGCCGACCGATCCGACGCCATCGCGATCGTGG
>NZ_CASEXV010000012.1 GCF_949292005.1 uncultured Bifidobacterium sp.
CTATCCGTATCGACACACGCCCCTTTAGCCGTTCTGGTGTCGGGTGATGTAGTCGGCTAGGCTCTGACGCCAGTCGGCGGGAGAGAATCCCGTCGACTCGAGTTTCGACAGGTCCAACGCGCTATGCACAGGCCTCGGGGACACGGGGGCCGAAGCTGACGCGAAGTACTCCTTGGTCGATGTGCCTGTGACCGCGTCTCCGTTGCCGTGGCGCAGATCGAACACGCGTCGTGCTATATCCGCCCATGACTCGATCGGCCCCGAGCCCGTCATGTTATACGTCCCATACGCGGCGTCCGAATCAAGCAGGTGGAACACGGCGGCGGTCATGTCGTCCGTGAACGTGAGCCGGCCATACTGGTCGTCCACCACGGTGACATGATCCAACGAGTCCGCGGGATCGGCGACACGGTCCGACAGTCCCGCCATCGTGCGCACGAAATTGTGCCCCCTGCCGATCACCCAGCTCGACCGCAGGATGTAGTGGCGGGGCGCCCCTGCCACCGCAATGTCGCCCGCGGCCTTCGACTGCCCGTACACGCCCAGTGGCGCGAATGGCTCGGTCTCGTCGTGCGTGTCCCTTGTTCCGTCGAACACATAGTCACTTGACACGTGCACGAGCGTGATTCCATGCTCCCGGGCCACACGGGCAAGAAGCGCCGGTCCCACGGCGTTCGCCCTCCAGGCGGTCGGGCGCCCCTCATTCGTCTCGGCCTTGTCCACGGCAGTGTAGGCACCCGCGTTGATGATCGTGCCATAAAGATCCCAGTCATAGGCCTCATACGCCTGTGGATCGGAGAAATCGAAAGTGTCGATGTCCGTGTACTCGAAGCCCGTCAGATGATGGGATTCGGCGTAGTCCCGCAGGGCATGGCCCAGCTGCCCGTTCGCCCCGGTGACAAGCGTGCGTCGTGGCTCCATCGGCTTGGCGTCCACCAGCAGGGGATGGTGCAGATCAGCCTCGCTCAGCTCGCAGCCATCCAAAGGAATCGGCCAATCGATGCCCAGTGCCGGGTCGGCCAGATTCACGAACGTGTATGACTTCTTCTGCTCGGCCGACCAATGCGCATTGACCAGATAGGTGTATACGGTACCGTCCGCGAGCGCCTGGAAACTGTTGCCCACCCCACGCGGCACGTAGATGGCACGGGAGGGATCGAGTCGTGTGGTGAACACCTTGCCGAATCCGTCGCCAGGACGCAGGTCGACCCACGCTCCGAACACCTCCCCCGCCGCGATGGAGATGAACTTATCCCACGGCTCCGCGTGAATGCCACGCGTCACGCCCTTCTTCTCGTTGTAGCTAATGTTGTTCTGCACGGGTCCGAAGTCGGGCAACCCCAGCGCCGTCATCTTGGCCCGCTGCCAGTTCTCTTTAAACCAGCCCCTGTTGTCGCCGTGCACCGGTAGGTCGAACACCACCAGACCCGGTATCCCCGTCTGCGTGGTATTCAGATCCTTCTCGAACTCCATGTTCCGTCCACCCTCCATATCCGTTCACTTCCCGGGCCACGTACCGCGCCCCGGCCCTTCACAACCCCGGGCCACCCAATCTGGGCCACTCCGGGTCACTGACCCTGCCTGCGGTACCTCTCCTCGGTCGCCGCCTTGACCGGCTCCCACCACGCGCGGTTAGCCTCATACCATTCGACGGTCGAACGCAGACCGGACTCGAAGTCCGTGTGCCGGGGAACCCATCCCAGCTCCCGGCGCAGCTTCGACGAGTCGATCGCGTAGCGCCTGTCGTGGCCCGGACGGTCCTTCACATGGTCGAAGGCGTCCTCGGGCCGGCCCATCACCCGAAGGATGTCGCGCAGCACCGTGATGTTGTCCCTCTCCCCGTCCGCGCCGATCAGATACGTCTCGCCGATGCGACCACGCGTGAGGATGGTCCACACCGCGCTCGAATGATCCTCGGTGTTGATCCAGTCGCGCACGTTCAGCCCGTCTCCGTAGAGCTTGGGGCGCACACCCATGAGGATGTTCGTGATCTGGCGGGGAATGAACTTCTCCACATGCTGGTACGGGCCATAGTTGTTGCTGCAGTTGCTGATCGTGGCGCGAACGCCGTATGTGCGGTGCCATGCGCGCACGAGCATGTCGCTCGACGCCTTCGTCGACGAGTACGGACTCGAGGGATGATAGGGCGTCTCCTCGGTGAAGCGGGCGGGGTCATCCAGCGCCAGATCCCCATACACCTCGTCGGTGCTCACGTGATGATACCGGACGCCATACTTGCGGGCGGCCTCCAGCAGGCGGAAGGTCCCCACGACGTTCGTGCGGACGAACGGCTCGGGGTCGGCTATCGAATTGTCGTTATGGGACTCCGCCGCGTAGTGCACGATCGCGTCATGCCCGGGGACGATCCGGTCCAGAAGATCCGCGTCGCAGATGTTTCCATGGACGAAATCGACCCGATCCTCGGGAAGCCCTGCTATGTTCTCCAGCCGCCCGGCATAGGTGAGGGCGTCCAGAACGGTCACATGGACGCCCGGGGCATTGTCCACCACCCACCGAACGAAATTCGAGCCAATGAACCCGCAACCACCGGTCACGATGATGTTGCGCGGAGAAAACGTTTCAGTCATATGAGCCATTCTATAGCCGGCACAGGAACTCCGATTCCTCAGCAGGCTTTCAGATGACGTGGAGGACGCTGAAGGAAACCCCACTTTTTTCGACGCCAGGCGTCATACCGGGGAGTCGCCACGAAGATCACCACCATCATGAGGCCGACCGCGGAGGAGACGACAAGGGTGGTGTTGATCGACGAGTTCACGTACCGCAACTCCACAACGTGGGTTCCGGACGACACCTCGATGGCTCTGAAAAGATAGTTCCCCTTGTACATGGTCACACGTCTGCCATCCACATACGCCACCCAGTTGCCGTCGTTGTATTCGTTGACGACCACGAATCTCTTCTGCTTCGTGGACACGGTGAAGCTCATCGACCCATCCGGCTTCTCGACGACGTTCGAGACCTTCTCCCCGGACGTCAGCTTCGGTTGCCTCGATGTCGAGGCGTCGTCCGGCACTCCGGACTCCGAACTGAAATACACAGCGGTTTTCTCAAAACTCGCCTTCATTCCGCTGAGCACGGCCTTGTCGGTGTCGACCACCTTCACATCATCGGTCAGCTGCACTTTGGCGGTGTAGTCGGACAGACGGCGCAAAGCCAGTCCGTCGTCCTCCGAGGTCACGCCCTCGTACACGCAGGTGATTGCCATGTCGCCGGTTGCCTTCGCAAGAGCGTCTCCCGCAGTCCCCGCATAGGCGTCGCCCGTCGTCATGTAGAAGTCCACCCCTGAACCAGCCGGGGCGTTGGATGTGAGACTCATCGTGTACGTTTTGCCGCTTGAGTCGGTGATCGCCGAAAAACCGAACGTCAATGATGATTCCTTCGTGACGGACGAAAGGGACTGGGTGGAGGATGCGACAACCTCGTTCGTGGAGTCGTCCCGAAGCGTCATGGTGACCGTTCCCTGAGGCATCCCCTGACCGCTGGGTTTGACATGGAGGGATATCGCCTTGAGATCATCATTCTGCGACGTGAAGGTCTGCTCATACACCGAGCCGTCAACGAACTGGCCATATGGCTGTTTGTCCGTTCCGGACGTGTCGGGGACCTCTATCGACGCGGATTGCCCGACCACGTATTTGACGCCCATGTATTGAAGCAGATTCTCCGCTCCCTGATCGACTGACGTCAGCACGGGGCGCGTCGGGGACTGATTGAATATTCCCGAATCAATCGCCTTGTAATACGCCGACACGTCGGTTTGGGTGTACAGAAAGCCATGCGCGTTGACGTTCTGTATCCCATAGAAGACGTTGGTCATCGGGAAGAAATCCCAATTACCGACGCTAACAATCTTCTCGCCGTTTTTGGTGCCCTTTTGCAGGCTCGTGACGGACGGTGTCGCCTTGGGAATGGAGGACGCACCTGATGAGATGGCCGGCCAATAATGATATCCGAAATACCCCATGTCGAGTGCCACCACACAGAACAACGCGACCGTGCACAGCTGCACCAGCCATGTTCTATCCGTCACAAGACGCATCAGCACAATGATGACGAAAACCACAACAACCGCGCAACCCAGCCAGACGTGAGTTGACACACCTATACTGGCCGACGAAGTAAGCGGCAGAACGCGTCTAAAAGCGAAGGCGTAGCCTGCGACACCAATGAAGGATGCGATAATAACCGATAGAATCTCACGCCGTCCTGATGGCTTATGGATCAGAAGATCATCCATGTTGATTCCGACGAGCACTGAAAGACAGAAATCCAACAGGACAATAACACGAAACTTCAACGAGGAGCTGATCGCCGGAAGCAAGCTATAGAACGCATCGCCGACATGCGTGAAGATGAGGAGAAGAATGATGGCTGCCGATATGAGGAAGAACATCGACCGCGGTTTTCTGCGTTTGTTCACGGCCGTAAGTGGCAGAGAGACGACCGCGAGGACTCCGGCGAAGAGAGTTCCCTCGTTCGGATGCACCGCGGACGAGGTGGAAAAATAAGGGAAAAGCAACGTCTTGATCTGTGGAATTCCCAGAACAGCCGACGCGAAGCTTTTCCGCGTATCCGTATAACCGCTCGATTGAAGTGAATCGAGAAGTTGGAGCGTGTAGGGAAGCGACAGAACGGCGCCGACGGCAACGGCCACCATGAACCACCCCATATAGGCTGGGCACTTGCGCGGCTCATGAATATAGGTGCGCAGACCATAGAAAAGCATGTAGGCACCGGCGAGGTACAGAAAATAAGCGGCGTAGGTGGGCATTCCCGCGACGAGCATCAGATAGATGACCGCCGATAGAGCGA
>NZ_CASEXV010000013.1 GCF_949292005.1 uncultured Bifidobacterium sp.
CACGCTCCCCAGGTTCCCTTCCCATTCATTCAAGATATGTCCAATAAAAATCTGGAAGAATAGGCATTAAACCGAAAACACGAACCACCCTCATCTCCAAAAAGCGGCTTGATAAGAACAAAAACAACCAATTCCTGCTCTCGTCAGAGCAGACACAACGGAACGGTGTGATTCACAACTTCTTCTTGAGCGCATCCCGCCGAGGAACCAGCTCAGCCATCTTTTTTGGCTTCTTTTCGGCGAACTGCGTGTAGAGAGTATCAAGTTTATCGTTATAGTCTGTTGGCAAAAACCGATCCGCACCCTCAAGATTCGCAGTATGCACCTGCTGGAGCTGCTGCTTCACAGTGTTATAGCTTTGGCTTACACCTGCACTGTTATCCAACTCCAACGATTGGATATCTTCTTTATATGACATTAATCCCCCCCGTTATATTTTAGTGTCCATACAGCACAGAGAAATGTTCTTCCACTTTTTTTTATTTGTCAAGCATCGGCATTTTCCCTAAGTATTGTTTCGACATAATAACAGAAGTTTAATTTTTAAATTATTGCGAATGACAATTTATTATATTTGTGACATACATAATATTACTCTACAGAAACTTGCCTAACAAAAAGGGAATGCCAGAAAATATAATATGTAAATTCCCTATATCGTAATTGCAAAAACGAATATTATTTAGTATTCATTACTTCACAATGAAGCGCGAAAGTAGAACAATTGGATCCCAACGCTCTTCATTGCAGAAGACCTAAACGGCATCATCCTGACAACACATCTTGGACGCGCAACTCGAGCATATGCCACTTCAGCCGCGTCATCTTTCAGAGACTACACCTTCGAAATAGCTCACATAAACGGATGATTCCACAGCACTGACAATGGATTCCGAAGCTACCTGAATAAAACCGGCATGAAAACCCTCTCCGCAATCATGGGCCGGATTGAGACTCACATTATACAGGTGGCAAATGGGGCATAATCACCGCCATTAATGCTGCAGCAATCAGCAGGAGAAACTACTCATCGCTTCGCTTTCAGCTCTGATGGACTGGCCATCGTACCCCCTGAGAGAGTCGAACTCTCGCTGTCAGATTGAAAGTCTGGTGTCCTAACCGTTAGACGAAGGGGGCGACACAAATAGTTAATGCTAGCTGTCGCTCACTTTCCTCGCAATCGCGGCGTGTTGGACCATAAATCATCAGACCATCGATCATCAGACCGTCACGCTGTTGGGCGGTCAGCCTCGTGATGACCAGCGGCCCGGTATGTGAAATCGTGGATCACTCGTCCGGCCCGCAAACCCTTGCGCTCGAAGTTCGTCAGAACACGGCCATCGAATCGTCTCGACTCCTTGAAATCTCCATGCGGCAACGCCGAAGCCTCATCGGCGTTGCCCTTACCGACATGTCCGAGGGGAAGGCTCACAACGAGGTCTCCCGAATTGCTGAAGTCGCGGCGCTCATCCATCACCTCGTGAACATGAAGGGCATAGTCTTCGATGTCGGTGGCTATGCGCCACACCCCATCATCGGCAAGCGAGCGCCGGACCGAGTCCGCGAACCCCTCCTGCACGAGGCGGCGCTTATGATGACGCATCTTGGGCCACGGATCGGGGAAGAACGTCCACACCTCGCTTACGGTTCCCACGGAGATAACCGCCATCAGATCAGGTGCGTTGACCTGTGCGATGCGCAGATTGTCCACGTCCGCCTTGCCTGCCAGCAGCATCGTGTGCGCGACTCCAGGGTCATACACCTCGACGGCAAGGAAGTTGACCTCAGGGTGGCTCCGAGCCGCGGCCACAATGTTTTCCCCCTGACCCGTGCCGACCTCAACGACAAGCGGCCGACTGCGGCCCCACAGACAAGCCACCAGAGACGCATCCAGCACGAAGCCAGGCCTCACATCGAAAGAACCTGCACCGTCCGACGCAACCAACAGATAACGGTCACCGTATTTCTCCCGGGCACGGCGAAGCCTGTCATCAAGCCGGCCCGATCTTCTTACGAACGACAACACCCGGTGGACAGGGTGCCCGTTGTCATCCCCCCTATCGCTCGAATCGGAATTGACGGTCAATTCACCATCCTCCAACCCGACACCGGCCACAATGGCATCGTTCTCGGATTCCGCATCACTCTCTCCATATCGCACGCATCCACTGTATACGAGTCATTGGCGCCCTGCGGCCCTCGTTGATGGACACACCCGATGCCTCATGCCCTATTCGAACGCATAATCGCCAGACGAGACCCAGCATCCGCCGACATCCCCGAACCACCGCCAGCCGTCACCACCGCGGAACCGAAACCTGCGGAAGACTCCAGACACCCGCCCCCGCGCGGCCGAACGATACCGCCCAGTCGTCGCCGCGTCTTTCCAGCTTTCCACGTCCGTACACCCGGATTGGCCCATCACCCTCATCAGCGGCGAGCGTCTCCGCATCGATCGCGGCCATCGTCCCTGCGTCCCGAGAAACCACGACAAGCAACCTCTCATCCGACGTCTCTCTGACGAAGGCTATGACATCGTCGTCGGCAAGAACCCATCGCATCCCTCCCGATGTGAGGGCAGGATGCGCGCGTCGAAGCTGAAGAAGATCGCGGTACACACACCCGACACCGCCGTCATGACGGCCATCCTCACCCCAATCCATGCACACGCGCGCACCCTCGCCGGTCTCCCCTACCGCCCCCTGCTCATCACCGGCAAAAACCATCGGTACGCCCGGATACGTCATCTGCAAAGCGACCGCGGCGTCAAGCCGATCACGGTCATCGACGATGGTGGCGATTCGCGCGGTGTCATGACTGTCGAGAATGTTCCACTGCGCGGCGGCGACCTTCCAGGGCACCCGGGATATCGCGCCACGCAGGGACACGACCGTCGCCCGGCCCGAACGACGACGAAGCGGAATCCCGGACTCCATATAGTCGATTGCGCACGACGGATCGCATAGCCACGCCCACGCCGGCCTCGAGAACCCCCCATAGTTCATGGCCGCCTGCCACCCGTCGCCGCGAAGGTCGGCGGATGGATCCTGATGCATGTATTCGGCGATCAACACACCCTGCCCGTCCAAGGAGTCATCGATGGTCCGCCTTATGGCGGTGGCCACGCGATGGTTCACATCGACCGTCCCATGCCGTCCGACCTGATTCGCCACGTCGATACGCCATCCGTCCAACCCAGAATCTCCGAGCCAACGGGCCGCCAACGAACGGGGACCTCTGACCATCCGGTCCATGAGAACATCCGAACGCCAGTCCAATTTCGGCAACGAGCGCACTCCTCGCCATGACACATAGTCATCCGGCCAATGGGGCCACATGTAGAATTCACGCTCCGGGCATTCCGGATCATGTGATGCGGCTTGGAACCACTCATGCCCCACTCCCGTGTGGTTCAGCGTCAGATCCCCCAGAAGATGCATTCCCCGTCCATGTACCGCACGCGCCAGAGACTCCAGCGCATCGTCTCCCCCCAGCAGCGGATCGACATGGGCGAAGGTGGACGCGTCGTAGCGATGAACCGACCCGGCCGTGAAGAACGGCGTGAGATAGATGGTGGAGAATCCCAAATCGGCTATATGGTCAAGATGATCCTCGACGCCCTTCAGGTCGCCGCCATACCACTGACGCCCCGTGTCGTATCCGTGGCCCAGCGGCGCCTCGCCCCAAGGCATGCGTATGGCCCATTCAGGCTTGCGCAGATCCTCATAGCGCTGAGAACGGGAAAACCTATCGGGGAATATCTGGTAGACGGCTCCGGAGCGCTCCCACTCCGGAGCCGCGTCAAAGACGGTGATGCGGAAGTCGCTCGAATCATCGATCTCGCGACGCGCGACCCCCGAGGCCGTGAGCCAATCAAATGCCCCATCATCCCGCGTGAGCATGAACCGATACCATGTCACGGGATTCACCACACGTAAGGACGCCTCATACCAATCCTCATACCGTGTTGCGGATATCCTCCGCATGGGCTCCATATGAAACTCCGCATCCTCCGTGCTGCGCAAGCGGACGGAGGTGTATGGCGAACCATGGATGATTCGTACGCGAAGCCGAATGGACTCGCCCAGGGAAGGGGTCTCACTCGACACATACAACGCCGATCCATCATGATGCGCCCACTCGTTCATAGCCCGCATATCCTCTCACCCATCGTTTGTCCACTGACTTCAGTGCGATTATCGCCAATTCCACGGTGGAAATTACGATATAGCCATGAGCGATAACACACCAACCACACCGAATCCGCAATCCTCCCCATTCAGCGGAGACCCTTCAGGACAACAGCCCTATGGACAACCCTCCCCGAAACCCGGGAGCAGCTCTCCGCAACAGAACGGTTCACCGCAACAGCAGGGCGGGGATTCAACCTACCCGGACGCATCCCATTATTCGCAGACGCCACGCGAAGGTGCGCCATATCCCACGTCCAACGGAAACGATCACCCCTATGGATATGGCAACCAAGACACTTCTTACTTCCAACAACCCACTTCGACTCCCGGACAACAATGGAACGGGCCCGCGGGCCCCGCCGGATATCCTCCGTATGCAACCAACGGATACGGCGGATATCCCCAGTACCCCGCCAGCGGGCCCTACTCCAATCCATACGACATGGCCAGCGACCGTTGGAACACTCTGTGCATCGTCGGATTCATTCTCACTTTCATCATCCCAGTGGCGGGATTGATCCTCTCGATAATCGCCTTCAACCAGATCAAACGGACCGGGGAAAAAAGCCGTGGACTGTCCATCGCCGGAATCATCGTCGGAGGAATCTCCACGGTTTTCTCGATTCTGGTGATACTCGCCATCTTCTGGCTCATTGGGTTGACCGCCATAGGAACCGTGTCCGATGATGGAACGACATCATATTGCTATGGAAACGACTGCTCTCAGACACAGGACGATTTGACCGCCTCGGATAATGAGCGGTACGCGACGGACAGCCAGAACACCAACGCCACAATCATCCCCGCGATTCTTCAGGTATCCGTGAACACCTCCGAAGCACTCGCATACAGACCAATCGCGCAGCTCTGACGTAGGACGAGACCACTCCGACAACCGACACCCCGGAACACGCCGGGACCTTGCGAGTCGACGAAGTATCTGTAATATATCCACTTGGCTGCTTTTACAGCGGCCATCGGCCCCGTAGCTCAGCTGGTTAGAGCGCCGCCCTGTCACGGCGGAGGTCACCGGTTCAAGTCCGGCCGGGGTCGCGGTGGTGAAAAAGCCCGGTAATTCCGGGTTTTTTTAACTGTCATGGCTCTGTAGCTCAGTTGGTAGAGCGAACGACTGAAAATCGTTAGGTCAGCGGATCGATGCCGCTCGGAGCCACCATATCATCCCCCACAACACTTGGAAACACTGGTGCTAGGGGGTTTTATATACCGCAGATGACATGTTTCAGATATCACGACGCGCGTCCGGGCCACACTCGGAGAGCAACGCCACTACCCCAGCCTGTTTTTGACCCACTCGACGATGTAGGGCGCGACCTGATCTATCTGATTGATGGCGACATTGAACTCATGCGGGCCTCCGTACCAAGGATCCACCAGGTCCATCCGCTCGTCCGGGCCAAGGCCATCAGCAGCCAGCGAGGGGTCGAAACTTCGGTACATTCGCACTGCGGAGCGATCCTCGGGCGGCAGCATGCGCAGCAACGCCCTCATATGCGATGCGGTCATGGGGAGGAACAGATCGGTTCGATCGATCTCCTCACGATCAATGCGATGCGCGGCATGATGCCGGGGAATCTCATACCCACGCCCACGAAGCACGCGTACGGCCCGCGGGTCGATGGGATGCCCGAATTCCTCATCGCTCACACCACTGGACAGGACATCGACCTTCCCGGACATTCCCGCATCGGCGAATCGTTTGGCCAGAACTATCTGCGCCATCGGGGAGCGACAGATGTTCCCGGTGCACACGGTCATAATCGTGTAGCGATGGTCGTCGGTCATGACTCTCCCTCTCAGATCGGCAAACGGCCGGGAAACCGGTCAGCGTATTCTTTGGTATGTGACGAAGCGGTAGCCGCGAATCAGACCGCCAGCATCCCGCGGCGTGCGCCATGCGCCATCATCCTCCACACGCCACTCGCCCCTCGATACAAGCTCGTCCATGTCGGGGGCATAGGTGTCCGCATCCACCCGCGCATGGATCCGCGTCACATACGCTCTTGACGCCACAGGCAGGATCTGGCGGAAAATACTCGACCCGCCGATGACCCAGATCTCACTTCGATCCATTCCGTCGTCGGGAATGGCCTCCTGCCGAGCGAGATCCAACGCCGCCTCCAAACCGCCCACAACGGTCGCGCCGGCCGCCGATAGATGCGGATCATGCGAGACAACGATGTTGTCGCGGTTGGGCAAAGGACGGTGCTGCGGATCGAGGGACTCCCATGGTCCCCGGCCCATAATCACCGGATGCGATACCGTCAACTCCTTGAACCTCTGCAGATCCTCGGAAAGATGCCAAGGCATGCCGCCTTGGAAGCCAATCGCACCAGGTCTTCCGGACATGTCCGACGCCTGCGCCCATATCAGATTCACCGAGAATGTCTTGGGGAAATCGTCCCCCCAATCCTCCCCCGCGTCATCAGGCCCGGCATATCCGGGCTCGGGTTCGTGATAGCCACTACGGCTACTACTGTCATGCTCCATTTCACTGCGCTCCTTGGACTCAAGACTGGGTCATTAGTGTAGCGTTCGGCTCAGACCACGTCATCACACCGCAATCGGCGCGTTGATTGTGGGATGATGCCGGTAGTTCTCCACGTGGAAATCCTCATACCGGTAATCACTCAACGATGCGGCCGGATCGATTCGAAGAGTCGGGTATGGGTAGGGCTCCCGCCCCAACTGCTCCAGCACCTGATCGACGTGATTGTCATAGATATGGCAGTCCCCCCCGGTCCACACGAACTCGCCCGGACGCAGCCCGGCCTGTTGCGCCATCATGCACGTGAGTAGCGCATAGGAGGCGATATTGAAGGGCACTCCAAGAAACATATCGCATGATCTCTGATACAGCTGGCACGACAACCGTCCGTCGGCCACATAGAACTGGAACAACGCATGGCAGGGAGGAAGAGCCATATTCTCAACCTCGGCGGGATTCCATGCGCTGACGACCATACGCCGCGAATCCGGATTGTTCCGTATCAGGTCGAGGACGCGCTCGATCTGGTCGATGGTGCGATTTGGCTCCTCAGGAGTCGGAGCGGGCCAGCTACGCCACTGAACGCCATAGACAGGTCCCAGATCGCCGTTCTCATCGGCCCACTCATCCCAGATATGGACGTTGTTCTCCTGAAGCCAACGCACGTTGCCGGATCCTTTGAGGAACCATAGGAGCTCGTACGCCACCCCGCGAAAGAACACTCGTTTGGTTGTGATCAAAGGGAAGCCGGCTCCTAGGTCGAACCTCATCTGCCTGCCGAACAACGAGATGGTCCCCGTGCCGGTCCGATCGGACTTCAACGTCCCCATCAAGAGGGTCTCACGTAAAAGATCTTCGTAAGGCGTGGGCAGATCGGACCGCGGACGTCGTGGCACACGCGAACGGATATCGTCAAGCTCCTTTGTGGTCAAAGACATGCGCACCATCCTACCCACACCCGCCCACAGCGGACCGCGGAAATCGATCACAGGCGACGTGATCCGCGGCTTGCGAAAGAGATCGTCCATTTACGGACGCGATCATCATCCAATCTTTTCACCGTGGGACGGACGCGCGTCCCACGGTTGACCTAGTGAACTAGAGTTGGCACATGACAGGGCGGGCACCGAGTCATGGCGTCAGGTCACCACACAACAGGTCACCACACAAACCACATAAGGAGGATCGCATGGGTAAGCGCATCTGGGTCGAGAGGAACAAGGACGGCTCCTGGGACGCCTTCAGCGAGGACGGCGCGCATGTGAAGTTCGGTCACGGCAAAGGACTTTTCACTCCCGGCGATTTGATGAAGGTCGCTTTGGCGGGGTGCGGCGCACTCTCCAGCCAGTTCGCCATAGAGCACAGCATCGGTGAGGGACACGGCGCCCGGATCGTCGTCGACGGGACATATGACGACGACAGCGACTCCTACCTCGCCTTCGAGGAACAGATCACCGTGGACGCCGCCGATGCCGATTTGAGCGCAGAAGATGCCCGAAAGCTGGATGAACGCATCCGTCGCCACATCGACAAGAGCTGCACCGTGAAACACACGATGGAGCAGGTGACTCCGGTCCGTCTGGATGTCGACATCCGCCAGTAACCACCACGCCACCCACCCGATGCTTATTGGTCGCCGTCGGGATTCCGTCGCATTCACAGAACCGGTCGTCCGACCCCATCTACGGGATTGGACGACCGGTTCCGTTGTTTCGCGTTCTATTGACGCATGGTTCTATTGACGATTGTCATGCAGCGGATCGATGCTCGCCTCTATCTCATCCGCCTGACGCGAATCCGCGGTGGGCACGGACACCTCGGTGACGCCCGACACCTCTGCGCTGGACCGTTCATCCGACGGACGTGACTCCTCGGCTTCGACATACTTGCGCGGAACGACGTACACCGGACTGACGGCATGCTGAATCAGCCCCTGACTCGTCGATCCGAGGATGAGCCCCGTGAACCCGCCACGACCACGTGATCCGACAACAACGACATCATGGTCTCGGCTCGCCTTGGTTAGCGCGGCCACCGCGTTCCCTGGAACCACCGTTTTGGTGATGCGCAGCGAGGGGTATCTTTTCTGCAGTGGTTGAACCCTGTGATCGAGATCATCAAGATAGGCGGCTTCCACGTCGTCGCCGTCGGCGCCCTGCACGTGCGGAACAGCCGATATGACATCAAGCTCCGCTCCCCAGCCGTCGGCGAACCCCGCGGCTATCTCAAGGGCCTTCATACCCCACATGGATTCGTCCGCGCCGACCGCCACCCGGGATATCGTGTTGTTCAGATGCATGAGATTGCCATCGTCGTCGGTGTATGGGACGACCACGATGGGGCAATAGGCGTACGCGGGCAAAGAGGAGCTGGTGGTGCCCAGAAGCCTCTCCGCGAGGCCTCCCTTGCCTCGGTTGCCGATGACTATGAGGTTGTAGTTGCGTGACAGCTCGACGAACACCGAGGATGGGTCCCCCGTGACGATAAGAGTGACGGCCTCGACGCCCTGCTGGTCGGCTATGGCCTTCGCCTTGGAGAGAATCTCCTGCGCGTCATTATGCGCCGCCTTGTCGTCGCCGAAGGCGGTGTAGGTGGCATCGAACGACACCGCCGCATAGCTTGGCAGCGAATACGCGCAAACGATCTGAAGTGTGAGTCCGGCGTGTTTGGCATAGTTGGCGGCCCACCAGGTTGCTTTGTAGCTGGCGTGCGAGCCGTCGACTCCGACAAGAATGGCCTTTTCGTTGATCATGACGACCTCCTTTGGCGGACGACGGCTTCGAAATGCGCCGTCACCAGTGATTTTACCCGCACCACACGGAAGACGTCACTCTTATGGATACGGCCTTCGAGAAGACGCATCCCTTCGACTCCGGACGAATCGGTTCAAAAACGTCCGCCGCGCATAAAACCATGCGCGGCGAACATGAAGACAGCTGTGTTCAGACGATCCTGCGAACCGAATAGGACCCTGTATACACCTCAGTGCCAGTGATCTGAGTGCCAAGACTCTCCGTCAGCGCACTGATGATCAGACCATTGCCCAGATAGATTCCCGAATGTATCCCGTTCGCCACGATATCGCCTGGCTGCGCTTCGGAAAGGCTGGACACTGCGGTTCCCACCGTCGCCTGCTCTCCGGCCGTCCGCGGAAGCGTGATTCCGAACTGTGAATAAACGTATTTGACGAACCCAGAGCAATCCCATCCAGGGTTCGGAGTCTGGCCGCCATACACATATGCGTTGCCCACATACTTTGTGGCGAGGGCGCTGATTGCGGCACCCGTTGCTGAGCCGCTGGACGTGGACGAAGCGGCTGACGACGATGAGGACGACGTGGACGAAGACGAGCTGGAGGAACTCGAGAGGCTCTCGCGATCCTCGGATCTGCTGGCCGCCGCCTGCTTCGCCTTCTCGGCCGCCTTCTTCGCTGCCTTCTCCTGCGCCTGCTCGGCCGAGGACTTCGTCTTGGGAACGCTCAACGTTTCGGTGTAACTGCTACGGCTGGATGAGCTGCCCCCCACGGTGACCGATGTGGACTCGGCAAGCAAATTCCTACGCGCCACGTTCCCCTTCGGGAAGGAACGCGAAGAAGTGACGACGACCGAACCGGTGTCCGCAAGCGACATTGGCGCGAACACGGCAAGAATCATGGCGACCGCCATAAAAATGACGATCGACAATAGAGGTCTGCTTATGATCTTCATCAAAACGAAACAATACCACACACAAATTCACCACATATATCGAGGGGCACGCCATGCCCGGCAAGACAGGACGACACGCCGTCCATGGACGCTCTCAACGTCAGTAGTGGATGTATCGAAAGGCGGAAGCCTCACTTGCCGTGAAGGTTCGGTTATAGGTCTTGCCCGACATCCCGGCGTTCGTCTCCGATGTGACAACCGACCCATCGGAGCCTATCGACTCCACAATCGCCACATGCCCATAGGTTGAATCCGCACCCGCCTGCCCTGCGGCGAACACGATGATGTCGCCTTTGTGCCGCGGCGTTCCATCCACCCAGTATCCCAATGATTTTGCGGAATCCGCCCACATCCGACCATCGCCGAGATAGGAGCCCACGGGCAGCCCCAACTGGGTTCGACGCACATACACCCACCAGGTGCACTGACCGAACTCATAGGCATTGCCCACGTCACCCGTTTTATGATTTGCGTTAAAGCTCTTCGGAAGGGCCGACGAATCCTTCTCCATCAGCGCCGCGACTTTGGTGTTCGACGCGGTTGACGCGGACATCTTCGACACGTCCAACGTGGAATTGGACTCTCCCAGAGTCCATTCGCCACCGCTTCCGGATGAGGACGATGAGCTGGA
>NZ_CASEXV010000014.1 GCF_949292005.1 uncultured Bifidobacterium sp.
ACGCCGCGATGTTCTGCGTCGTCGGCTCGTAGTCATGGGCCTCGACGGACGTGTTCGACATGACGCTCGTCACCGAGACGTACGTGCCACCAAGCTCCTTCGCGAGTGATCCCCACTGGTTGATGCTCGCGACCACTGATATGGTTCCCCCGTCTGCATTGGATGACGCTCCCTGCCACGAGCATGCGGCCATCCCCATAGCCACGAAAACCGACGCAATGGCCGCGCCCGCGCGCCTGGCCCATGACCATCCGCGCAGCATCCGGCGCCTTTCCATTGGTTCCATTGGTTTCATAGATTTTATTGGATCCATAGGATCCATTGGTGTTGATGTCATGACGCCGTAGCCTTCCCCCTCCGTGCCCCAGGGACCGTCTTCCGGGCGATCATAGGGCATCGTCGTGCTTTACCAGACCAAGTATACAATAATGGGAACCGTTCTCAATAAGGTGTGTCGTTGGAGGGACTCGACGATCACGCGGACCAAAACTCCAGAAAATCGGGTTACCATCGGAATGTCGGCAGCTTGAAGAATTGGCCGTAGACAACGGAAAGGGCAGGTGACATGGCACGCAGTCTCGCGAAACGCACCACGTCATCGAACGAGTATCTCTGGCTGATGGTCGGAGCCCCATGCGTCGCCTTCATCATCGCCGCGGCCCCAGCCCTGCAGCAGCGGACATCCTCGTTCCCCGTTAACAGCATCGTACGTGGAATGTCCGGACTGATACTCCAAGCGCTTCCTTTCGTCCTTCTGGGGGTCGTCGTCTCCGCGGCGGTGGAGACATGGGTGGATGCCGACATGATCGCCAGACACCTTCCACACAGACGATCGACCGCGATGCTCGTCGCGGCGCTGTCCGGAGCGGTCGTTCCCATATGCGACTGCGTTGTCGCGCCCACATTCTCCAAACTCCTCAAACGTGGGCTTCCCCTGCCCGTGGCAGTGACGTTTCTATGCGCGGCTCCGATCCTCAACCCCATATCGCTGGTTTCGACATGGTATGCGTTCCCTCATAACCATATGATGGTCGCGGCCCGCGCCGGCCTGGGACTTGCGACCGCGCTGGCGGCTGGATACGCGATGGCGATCCTTCCACCGGGCGGTCTTCCGTTGCGCGAGAACGATCCAACTGCCTCGGCGTCCTCATGCACCCACACGCCCCCAAAGAATCCTGAGGCAACCGTCGTCACCTACCTGCGTCACATTCACGACGATTTCCTCACCCTCATGCCGCTCGTGCTCATCGGCGTTGCCATCGCGACCGTGGTACGCGTCTCCTTGGGCGACAACCCCGCATCAGGGCTGTCCGCAACGACCACCATCGTCGCCATGCTGGCGATGATGGCCTTCGCGTATCTGGGATCCATCTGTTCCTCCACGGACGCCGTCATCGCGGCCAGCCTGGCATCCGTCATACCCGCGCCCGCGCTTCTCGCCTTCCTTGTGTTTGGCCCGATGATGGACGTGAAGAACACCCTCATGCTTATGTCCGCTTGCACGGGACGCTTCACGGCCAGACTGATCGCGACAATCGCCGTCCTGGCGTTCCTGATCTGCGCCATAACCATTCCGCTGACGGAAGGGCTGCTGTGATGCCTCCACAACGCGGACTCATCACGGTCCACACGCCCGACGTCATCCACGCCTTGTGTCTGGCGGGATTGTCCACCGCCTTGGGCTGGAGCGCATGGAGCGGCTCGTACACACAGCTGGCGACACCCCGGACCCTACCATTTTTGGTGTTCGCATCCCTGCTGACGGGAATCCTCGCGCTTCTGTCCATCTCGGGCCGGTTGGGCATCACCCCACGGAAGTTGCGGGCCACGTTGGTGGCCGTCGTCATACCCACGCTCGCCATCGTCATACCTCTGCACACGGCCAGCACAAGCTCGGGATTCGACGAATACGCCGGCGGACGGGCCATCGCCATCACGACCACAAGCGGGAAGGGACTGCACGGACTCGACAGGACCAGCCGTCACATCACCATCTCCAACGACGAGTTCGCGGACTGGTATCAGACCATCGACCACAATCCATCAACATACGTGGGGTACACGGTCACCGTCACCGGCTTCGTGAGCAGGGACGACACCTCGGACGCGTCGGAATCGACATCCTCCACCGAGTTCGGGCTCTCTCGGCAGTTCATGTCCTGCTGCATTCTCGACATGACTCCAATCGGTTTCACCAGTTCATGGTCCTCCGCCGCCACGCTGAGGAACTATCGGTGGATCTCGGTCACCGGAACCCTGACCGAGCAACAGATCGGCCGCGTCGGGCACCGTCATCAAGGCGTGGTGCTGGCAGTTTCCAGTGTCTCGTCGGCACAGGCTCCCACCGGCTATTTCTACCAGCCATAACCACTGATTTTCAGAACATCATCGACTTAGGGACATCATCGAGCGAGGAACGTCGTAAGACCGCCCCGACTACTCCTCGAATCCCGCCAGCGTCGACCTACCGCCCGGACTCGGCCGACAGACGTCCGTCTCGCATGGTCAGGACACGATCGCACTTGTCGATCAACCGCGTGTCGTGGGTGACCATGACTACAGCTCGACCGCCCTCATGCGCCTGACGCGCGAGAACATCCACAACATCGAAAGCCCTCTGAGAATCCAGACTCGCGGTCGGCTCATCCGCCAGCAGCACATCCGGCTTCCCATACAACGCCTTTGCGATGGCGACCCGTTGCCGCTCTCCCCCGGACAACGACTCGGGATAGGCGTCCGCCACGGCTTCGACTCCGAACTCCCGAAGGATGGAATCGACCTGAGCCCGGTCGCCCACAGCCCCCCGCCGTCCGATGGCTCTGTCGATTAGCGCGAACTGCTGGCGAACCGTGAGGAAAGGCACAAGATTCGATCCCTGAAGAACAAAACCAATATGACGAAGTCGAAGCGCGGCACGCCTGCGTCGCGACAACCCGGACATGGCGACACCGCCGACCCGCACAACACCCATGTCGGGGGTTCGCAACCCGCCGGCGATGGTGAGAAATGTGCTCTTCCCGGATCCGGACGGTCCGACCACAGCGACAAACTCGCCACGCGCGATCCGCACATCCGCGGGGCGAAGAGCATGCACCACATCATCTCCGTCGCGATATGACTTCGACACCCCCTCAAGACTCAACGCCACAGAGGAAAGGTCATCTGAGGAAACTCCATCTGAGGAAAGGTCGTCCGACTTCCGTCTGATTCCAGTCATCCAATCGCCTCCACCGGATCGATCCGTGATATCACACGCACCGAGAACAACGCCGCCGCCAAAGCGGACACAACAAGAAGCGCTCCTGACAGGGACACAAGCATGGCATCGGTACGATACGGAACCGCGTCGGGAAGAACCGCCGACGTGCCCCATGTGGCCAGCGCGCCGACGAGCACGCCTGTCAGCGAAAGGATCATGGTCTGCGCCACGATGGACCTGCCCAGGAACCCATCCGAGATGCCCTGCGCCTTCATAACTCCGAATACAGCACGTTTCTGCAGCGTGAGCACATAGATGAACACACCCACAACCATGGCCGCGATGGCTATGAGGAAACCGATCATCAGACCGAAGGTGAGGACCTGCGCGCGGTATCCGGGAAGATCGTTGATGAAATCCGAAATCGAGGACACCGACACGTCCGAAGGAGCATGGCTGACCGTCCCACGCACGACCACGGCGTTCACCGTGCTGTTGGATGACACCGTGCCGCTGGAAGCTCCCGCACCACTGGAGGTCACTGTGCTCGACGAGAACAGCCCGTCAAAAGTCGCCGAGGACATATATACCACGGGAGCCACGCTGAGCTGGGCATCGCGCGTGAATCCCACAACCTTCAGCTTCCCTCCGTCCGAGCGGGCCACATCAAGCCGATCCCCCAGACGAACACCGTAACGAGAAGCGAATGTCAAATCGACCACAACCTCACCCTCCGAGGAGAACATCCGGCCCTGTGAAACCGCGGGAGCAAGAAAGCCGTCACGGGAAATTCCCAGAAGACTGGCGTCGATTTTGCTCGTATTCCCATCCGATCCGGATCCATCGGCATCGGTTTCCACCACCGCCGAACGCTGCGAAAGAACCGCCTTGCTCTGGGCCTTGATCTGCGAGATCTGGGAGGAATCAAGCGAGGACATGGCCAGTGTCCCATTGGAATCATCGGAAAGGACGACCTCGTCGGCGTTCCAGGAGTCAATGGCGGAACGGTTCTCATGCGCGAGTCCATTCGACAGTCCCGCGAGAAAAAAGACGAGATAGGAGATCAGCAGCACAACCAGAACGACAAGGGCATAACGAAGCCTCTCGTGGCGTATTTCGTTGATGGCCAGAAACATGCGGCCCCCTCGGATTCGACCGGTGGCTCCCACCGGTTCCCTCCTCACAGCTTCGCAGAGATGCGGCGGCCACGACCCATGCTAAGCTGCCGGCGCAATCTCCACATCCTGCGAGGCATCCGGGGCATCGACCTCCACATGGCGATTCTTGCGATCGGCGATCGACGTCAGAGCCCACAGGATGCTCGTCACGTCGATGACCTCCTGGATGATGGCCCCCCACACCGCGGGGATCAGGCCGAATCCCGCCACGATCATGCATAGCACGGCGGCAATGAGCCCTCCATACACGGCCTGGCGCATCACCCGTCTCGTCTGTCTCGAAATGTCGATCGCTCGGGGAACCATCGCGATGTCGTCGTTCATGATCACCAACTGCGCGGATTGGGACGCGGCGTTCGACGATCCATCGGTCATGGCCACCGAGATGTCCGCCGCCGCAAGCACAGGAGCGTCATTTACACCATCGCCGACCATCATGGTGACGACGCCGCGATCGCGGATGCCCATCATCCGACGCATAACCTCGCGCAGCCAGACACGCGCTCCGCGATCAGCCAGACGTTGCGGACGAACGTCCCTGGCTTGACGAACCGCCTCGACCTTGTCCTGGGGAAGAAGACCGGATCGCACGTCCCCAAGCCCGACCTGGCTGGCGATGGCCTCCGCGGACACCGCGTTGTCACCGGTGAGCATAGTGATGTGCGACACCCCCATCCTCCGCAACCGAGACACGGTCGAGCATGAATCGCGTCGGGCCACGTCGCGTAGCACGACGCGGCCGATGATGGCTCCGTCGCATCCCACATAAGCCGCCATCTCATAGGACGTCAGATCGGGCAGATCCGCGAGGACGGGAGCCACCGGCTCGGACACCGAAACGAATGAAGGCCGTCCCACGCGAATCAGATGACCATCGACCCTCGCCTCGACTCCGCTTCCCATGATCTCATGCGCGTCCTCGACCCGAGGAGCGCGATGCGACCCGCCTGCCAAGATGTCCCGTGCGGCCCGCTCCACGCCTTTGGCAAGCACATGCGAGGAATAGGATTCGACCATGCCCGCGACAATAAGAAGTCCGTCCGCATCGATCCCCAACCTGTGAGAACGCTCGGTCAGATCGACCCTGGACACTTCCGGACGCTTCACCGTCAGCGTTCCCGTTTTGTCGAAGAACACGTGGCTGACCGATCCCAGATCCTCAAGCACATCCTGAGCCTTGATGACGATCCCATTGCGCGCGAGCCGTCCTGTTCCACCCATGAAGGCCACCGGAGCGGCAATCAGCAGGGGACATGGCGTGGCGATGACCAAAACCTGGGCGAAACGCAAGGCGTCGCCGGACGCGGACCATGCCAGAAAGGCGATGGCGAACGACACGACAGTGAACGGCACCGACAGCATATCCGCCGTGCGAACCGCAGCCGGACGTGAGTCCTGGGCGGAACGAACGAGGTCCACGATCTTCTGGTACTGCGAGTCACGGGACTCCGCAACCGCCCTCACCGTAATGGCTACGCCGGTGTTCACCGCACCGGATGCTATCTTCTCGCCCATTCGCATGTCCACAGGCAATGGCTCGCCGGTGATCATCGACATGTCGACCGTGGCGCCATCCTCACGGACGACGCCGTCGACGGGAACGATCTCACCAGGTTTGACGAGAAGAACGTCTCCCACATGGACGGCATCCACAGGTATCGTCTCCCACTCGTCGGCCCCAAGACGACGATGCGCCCGCGATGGGGCCGCATCCACCAATGCCGCCAGATTCCGCTGAGCGCGCGATTGGGCGTACTCCTCGATCGCGCGGCCCGAGAAAATCATCACCACGACGATCCAACTCGCCCAGTACTCATGCACGACGATTGTGGACATCAGGGCCACTATCGCAAGGATATCGACACCGACATGGCCACGACGGATGTTGCGGATCATTCCCACGACGGACACGACCACGGTGACGATGGCCACTCCCACCAGAAGCGATGCGGCCACGGACCTCATCGGACCCCACAGCACGCCCGCAGCCGCACCTGCAAACATCAGTGCGATCAGAGCGAGTGTGTTGCCCCGCGACACGGCCATCGTCCTGGTCGTCCGGTTCCCATCGCTTCGTCCCGCGCGCTCCATACGGAGCCTCCCATCGTCCCGCCACCTCCACGGTGGCCGTCTCAAGCTGACCGAACTCAGCCTAAGACACCCAAAAACGTTGGAATCACAACGTTTTGAGTTTGATGGGGCGAACTTGCCCGCTTATGGAACCAGGTTGGACGGAGCGGTCACCGCCCTCCCTCGGTCAGTTCCCCGGCAATGGACGATGTCATCCACCGGCAGACATCCGGCGTCTCCAATCCCTGGGACAGGAGGAACATGAGCTTCGTGTACGTGGCCTCGAAGGTCATGTCGTCGGACCCACAGACCCCCTTGCGATCCATTGCCGCTCCGGCGCCATACCGTCCGACCATCACCTCCGCCTGCGGACATTGGGATGTCACCACAACGGGTATGCCGCAATCCGTCAGATCCGCGATCAATGATGACATACCGGGCTCGTCGCTGGGTATGTTGCCCACGCCGTAGGTCCGCAGAACCACGGCCTCGGGTCGGGGGTCGACCATGCAGACGAGACGCTGCGCGCGGACGCCGGGAACGAAGGTGATAACCGGAACGTCATGTCGACCGTACGGACGCGGCGTGTCCCACCCACGCCCACCCATGTCGATATGCGCCCAATGCCACGGGGTTCCGGACTGCGCTACCGGTCCCGTGGACGGTGCCTCGAAACCTTCGAAAGCCCATGACGAGCGCTTGGTCACCCTGTTCCCCACGAAAAGGTGGTGTCCGAAGAACAGCGTGACCCCACGGGCCTTGCCGGACAGCGCCGCGTTAATCGCGCCGGTGACGTTGGCCGTCGCGTCCGACACGATATTGCCCAGAGGGTGCTGCGATCCTGTGAGGATCACCGGCTTCCCAAAATCCGTCAGGGCGTACGACAGGGCCGCCGCGGTGAAGGCCATCGTGTCGGTGCCGTGGAGGACGACGAACGCGTCGGCGGAATGGTGGTGAGACCACAGATCGTCGATGATCGCCTGCCAACTCTCGGGAGTGGCGTTCGAGGAGTCGATCAACGGGTCCAACTCCGTCAGCGTGACATCGCCGGGCCTCAGATCCGACTCATCCTCAAGGAGTCGATACAGCCATCCGCTCAGATCCGCGCCAGGGACAAGCCCCGCCGCCGACTCCACCATGCCGATGGTGCCACCGGTGTATGTGACGTGGATGCGGGTCATCGCCGCTCGCCCACTTCGATCTCCGCGGCCTCCCGCGCAGCCTCCTCCGGAGTGAGCACATCCGGCTGGTCATCGGACAGGTCGATGCTCTCCAGCATCTGGTCGTTGATACGTCCCCTCACGGCATACCACCCGACCACCATGGCCACAACGACCACCGCGAAAAGCGCAAGCGTCCATCGGCCCGAGGAACTGACGAGGTTGGATATGACGACGATGATGAAGAAGGCCAAGGATAGATAGTTCGTGTAGGGCGCCCCCGGCATGCGGTATGCGGGCCGCGTCTCACGTCCCTCCTTGACCTTGCGCAGGAACGCCAGATGGGTGACGAGGATCGCCGACCATGTTCCGGCGATGCCGATTCCGGCGAGGTTCATGATGATGTCGAAGGCGTCCGACGGAAGGACCGCGTTCAAAACAACGCCAAGAAGTCCCAGCGCCGCCGTGATGGCGATTCCGCCGGCGGGGACGTGGTGCTTGTTCATGATCCCGGCGATTTTCGGTCCCGATCCCGCGAGCGCGAGAGACCGCAGGGTGCGTCCGGTGGCGTAGAGTCCGGCGTTCAACGATGACAGAGCGGCGGTGAGCACAACCACCTGGATGATGGAGCCCGCGTAGGGAACGCCCAGTCCGGAGAAGAAGGTGACGAACGGCGACTCGTTCGATGAGTACGCGGTGTAGGGAAGAACCAGGGACATCAGCGCGACTGATCCCACGTAGAACACGAAGATGCGGATGATCATCGAGTTGATGGCTTTGGGAAGGACCTTGCGCGCCTCTCCGGCCTCGCCGGCGGCCACGCCGACCATCTCGGTGCCTCCGAACGCAAACACGACTCCCAAAGTGAGCGCGAAGACGATCGGGAACCCTTCGGGGAAGAACCCTCCATGCGAGGTGATGTTCGCGAGTCCCGCATGGCTGGAGCCCACTGCCGCTCCGGTGACGATGGCCCAGATGGCCACCACCATGAAGATGAGAATCGTGGCCACTTTGATGGCGGCGAACCAGAACTCGGCCTCACCAAACAGCTTGACGCTCATGAGGTTCATCACGAAGACGAGTATCAGGGCTCCCAGCGCGAGAATCCACTGCGGAACGACCTGCAGGCTCTTCCAATAGTGGAAGTAGACGGCCACGGCTGTGATGTCGGCCATGACGGTCGTCGACCAGTCAAGGAAGAACAGCCAGCCCGTGACATAGGCGCCTTTCTCACCAAGGAACTCTCTCGCGTACGACACGAAGGCACCGGACGAAGGCCGCCTGATTGCCAACTCCCCCAACGCACGCACCATAAGGAACGCGAAGACGCCGCATATCGCGTAGGCGATGGTCAGCCCCGCGCCTCCCTGAGACAGGCGTCCTCCGGCCCCGAGGAACAGTCCCGTTCCAATGGAACCGCCAATGGCAATCATCTGGATATGCCGAGGTTTGAGATCCTTCGCGTATCCGGAATCTCCGGCATCGCGGGTCGAAGATCCCTGCGACGTATCGACTTGCGTGGATGGCGTAGTCATGAACGCGCCTTTCTCGATGGAATTGTACTTCTCGATGGAATTGTGGTCATTCGGCACCCGCGCTGATCACGCGATGCGTTTACTCGTAATATAACGGCAATGTTTCCGAAACATATACATGCCCGACCAAACGTTCAGCGTATTCCGGATTCCAGCCGTTAGGCGAAGATGGCAGTGAATATCCATGCGCCAACAATCGCGCCAAGAATAGGCGCTACGACCGGAATCCACGCCTCGGACCACCTCGACGACCCCTTATGGGGAATGGGAAGGATCTGATGCAGAAGACGGGGCACAAGGTCGCGGGCGGGATTCAGTCCTGGGCCGGTGGGTCCTCCGAGGGACGTCACCAGTCCCCAAACGATAAAGCCCACGACGATGGACGCGGCCGCCGGATCCTTCTGACCCCAGGGAAGCGATAGCACGCACAGTGCGCCGAGGACAAGGATCATGGTGCCGAAGAACTCGTTGACGAAATAGTTGCGGCGCCATCCATCGGCGTCAGTGGTGCTGAACGTCGCGAAGATGGCCTCGGAGTCCTCCGTCTCCTGATAATGCGGGTAGTACGCCTCGAAAACGATAAGCTGTCCTGCGGCCGCTCCCAGAAGCTGGGCGACGATGTAGGGAACGACAAGCGACCAGCTGAACATGCCTGTCACGGCCTGTGCGATGGTCATGGCCGGATTGATGTGCGCCCCCGAAACTGCACCGAACATCAGCACTGGGAACATGACTCCGAACCCATAGCCCATCGCGATGTTCAGCCAGCCCGCGCTATGCCCTTTTGTATTCTTCAGTTCGACGTTGGCCACCGCGCCATTGCCGAAGACCATGAGTATCGCGGTTCCTATGAATTCCGCCGCGAGTTTTGTGACGAGGGAGTATTCCACTGCCGTTCTTTTCTCTCACCGCGCGAACATCGGCTCCGGCGCCGGGCGCGTGGAGGCACGAAGACGCCGGGTCTATGGCCGCGCTTGCTGTTGTTGGTAGTCGCGTCTGGAAAAGACGACGCAAACAGATGTCCACTGTACAACGCGCCGTCCCCTTATGGCATTGGGACGACGTGCGGTCCGACTACATCAGCTCATATGCGGAATCTCTTATCCTGTCGAGGATGCTGACGCTTTCGGGAATCCATGACATGCACACGGGAAAAACATGGCCGACAGTGGTCCCCGGGGCAGGTTTGATGTCATGAAGCTCGAAATCCTTCCCTGCCCGTGCCAGATGCGCACCCAGCTCCAGAGTGTCCGATTCGAGGAAATCATCACTGCTTGTGAGAAGGAAGGACGGGGGAAGGTCGACATTGCGCACAATGCCGTCGTAGAAACGATATCTTTCGTCGACGGATCCCATCGTTCCGAAGAATGACGGTCCCAGTATGTCCACCACGCTTCGCTGACCGGAACTCTCGGCGGAAGACCAACCACCCGCGTACGGGGCCAGGTCGTAGAGTCCCGACACCAGAACCAATCCGGTCAAAGTCAATCCCAGTTCCTCCACACCAAAGGAGCGGGCCATGCCGCCCGATCCAAGCATCGATGCCGTGTAGAAGGCGAGCGTTCCACCCGCGGAATCACCGGTGAGGAACATCCGGCCCGAATCGACCGGATAGTCGGCCAGATGCTCCCTCATCCATATGAACGCGGCACCGAGGTCATGCAGTTGACCCAGGAAATCCGTTTGAGGCGCCGGCCTATAATTCAGCGACACGACGGCGAAACCCCGGTTCGCCAGATGCACGCAGAAATTCCGGTTCAACTCCTTGTACCCATAGACGAAGCCTCCACCATGAATGTCAACGAACACCGGAAGCGAGTGCCCACCACGAACAACGGCATCGTGGGGAAGATACATATCAAGAAGGTGCCCGCGGATGCCGTCATCGACATAAGGGATATCGGTGATGGCATCCACCCCCTCGGGCATATGCCAATACGGCACCCTTGACATGTCTCCGGAGGCAAAGGCAAGGCGCGTCCTCAAAACGGCATCAGCGACATCGGGAGGGCACTGGCAATCCTTGAGGTCATCGCCGATCTCCGTCCATGTCGCGTCGCGCGGATCGCCCGCACGGGGAGGCCACCGATCACTCCCCGCGCCAGGCATGGCGGTCTCCGCCCGCACACGACCACAGCAACCATCCGATGAACCATTCCCACCTGCATGCTCAACATCCATCGCAGCGCATCCTTTCCTTTGCTTTTTCGCACCGGCACATTCTTCGCAGTGATACATACGTTCCAACGCTCCAGCCGTGGTACGTCGTCCACCCGATCAGATCCGTTCAATGACCACGAGCCGCGACATGAAGTCTCCACCCTTGCGTCCAGTTCCCGGCGACACCGCCTGTGGCATGAGAATGCCCATATTCATGAGTTCATCGCCATAGTAGGAGGTACCGTTTGACGCGAGCACGGCCTGATCCGCATGAGCCGCCTGATCTGCCGCAGAGTCGAAGGGCCGCACGACGTAGAGGGATCCGGGCTCAAGGCCGCGCGGATGGATCCGACAAGTGGGAGGATTCGGGTGGCTGAGGATTCGCAGACATTCAACTATCACGATCGAACCATCATCCGCTGCGATCTGCCAGGACATCAGATTCCCATCCCCTTCGTAGGGGGATGCGAGACGCGAGAGGATGCCCCTCTGAAGCACCTCACGATGCGAGACATAGAAGGAGATCTGATCGCGCATCTCGGCGAGCTCCACGGTGGACGCCGCGGAGAGATCAAGCTCGTATCCCAAGTCGCCGAAGAAGGCGATGTCTGCCCGGGTTGACAACGGAGTGATCCGTCCCGTCTCATGATTGGGAACGGCCGACACATGCGCGCCCACGGTCGATTGCGGATATCCGTAGCTCGTCGCGTACTGTATCAGAGCCCTCTCCACCGCGTCCGTGTCGTCGCTCAGCCACGCCTGCGGCGCGTAGTACATCATCCCCAGATCGAACCGGCCGCCACCAGAGGCGCATGACTCGAACAACACGTCGGGGTGCTCGCCGACAAGGCGTTCGTATAGCGAATAGACGCCAAGGATGTATCTGTGGAAGAACTCCCCCTGTCTGTCCACGCCAAGGGACACGCTGTATGCCTCGGTGATGTTGCGGTTCATATCCCATTTGATGTAGTCGATGCGCGCATCGGATATGATGCGGGACATCGCGCGCGCGAGATGATCCACAACGTCGGGCCGCGTCATGTCGAGAACATACTGGTTGCGTTGCGGGGTGAGGGCGCGCTCCGGCGGACCGACCATCCATTCCGGATGAGCTCGATGCAGGTCGCTGTCGATGCTGACCATCTCGGGCTCGAACCACAGACCGAATTCCAGTCCCATCGCATGGATCCGGTCACTCAGGGATGTGATTCCTCCGGACAGTTTTCGTGGGTTGGCGACCCAGTCGCCCAACGACGTCGTGTCATCGTCGCGGTGGCCGAACCATCCATCGTCAAGGACGAACAGCTCGACTCCGATGTCCTTGGCGCGACGGGCGATGTCGAGAATCCTGCCCTCGTCGAAATCGAAATAGGTGGCCTCCCAGTTGTTGATGAGAACCGGTCTATCGCGCCGTGCGAAATTCTGGTTGACCACATGCCTCATGACGAATTCGGACATCCTCGCGCTCAGACCATTGAATCCCTCATCGCTCATGGAAACCACAGCCTGTGGCGTGGTGAAGGACTCCCCCGGCCCAAGCGTCCACGAGAACTCCTCGGGGTTGATGCCCACCTGCACGCGCGTGATGTCATAATGGTCGACTTCGATGCGGTTCCTGAAATTCCCGGAATAGATGATGTTGAATCCCCATACGACGCCACGGTCCTCTCCAGCATCGGGCCTGGCCAGCATGAAGAAGGGGTTGTGCTGGTGACTTGACGCCCCCCTGACGCTTTGGAGTTGCTGAACGCCAGGCCGCAGACGCGTCCTCGTCAGATGATTCTCACGTGACCATGCCCCGGAGAGTTGAAGAAGATCATAATCGCTGTCCGGAAGATCCAACGACAGGCTCATGGCCGATTCGACGACAACCGCCTGCGACCCATCGTTTACGATCTCGGCTGAGCGCGCGATCACGTCCTGATGGGGAAAGACCGCGTACCGAAGCCTCACCATGCATCCGATAAGCACATCCCGAAGGTCGATCGTCAGGGTGTAGGAGTCGTCGAAACCGTCAGAACCGTCAGCGAAGGAGCACGGAATCCCTGCCACGCGTGAGACCCCATCCTCGGACGAGCATCCCTCGTAACGGAACTCCGTGATCCGACTGCCGTTCCCCTGCCGCACGACGAAGGCCGGAGTCCGGAAATCGCCATGTCCCCACGAAGGATATTCGAACATGTGCAACTCGGGCTGCATGTCACCCGATGCAAGATTCCACGACGGCGACGAATCCCGTTTCTCGATGTCGACGGGGTCGACGAAGGCGCCGCGCCTTCGTAGGACCGGACCCGCATAGAGGTGCTCGATCACACCGTTGTCCAGAACCCGGAAAACGTAGCTTAACGAGTCGGTCCGCAGGTGGAAGCATCTGTTATGTGAATCGACATCCAACAAAACGGTCATTCTCGACACCTTCCGTCCACGCGTCACTCTCGGCGACACCATTCGTCGCGTCATCGGGCCCACCGCCTCATCACGGAAACAAACCCGTTAGAGAAAAACCGTAGCAGACCATGCCGATGACGCGCAGGTCGCGTGGGATCCTTCCATGGTTGACAGACTCCAAGCGGATTCAGGGAGGCATCATGCTTGAGCCAACACACACATACACGCCGTCAGCGGACCGGTACAAGGTCTCCTTCCCTACCGACGCTGCGGCGACAGCGGACTACGCCTTCCGGCCGTATCTCTAGGATTTTGGCATAACTTCGGGGACACCGCGGCGATGGAGCGAATGACGTCGCTGTGCCTGACGGCCTTCGACAACGGCATCACGCATTTCGATCTCGCCAACAACTACGGTCCGGAACCCGGAAGCGCCGAACGCAACGCCGGCGAGATCATCAGACGCCAGCTGGCCCACCATCGCGACGAGCTAATCATCAGCACCAAGGCAGGATACGAGATGTGGGCCGGACCATACGGCGACCACGGAAGCCGTAAATACCTTCTGTCCTCGTTGGATGCGAGCCTGCGGCGTCTGGGATTGGATTACGTTGACATCTTCTACCATCACCGCCCGGATCCCGACACTCCTCTCGAGGAGACCATGGGGGCGCTGGCCCAGGCCGTGACAAGCGGAAAGGCCTTGTACGTCGGACTTTCCAACTACGACGGGGAAAGGCTCAAACATGCGGCCTCCATCCTCACCGATCTCCACGTCCCATTCATCATCGCGCAGAACCGTTACAACCTGCTCGACCGGACCATCGAATCCAACGGACTGCTAGACGCGACACGGTCGTTGGGCAGAGGGCTTATCACGTTCTCGCCTCTTGCCCAAGGCTTGCTGACCGATCGGTATCTAAGTGGCATACCGCAGGATTCCCGCGTCGCCACCGACCACCGGTTCCTCCATAAAAGCGATGTGGACCGTGTCCATTCCCAGATCGTGGCACTGGCGAATATGGCCAAAGAACGTGGACAGACGCTGGCCGAGATGGCACTCGCATGGCTTCTGCGCGACGACAGCGTCACCAGTGTCCTCATCGGAGCCTCCCGCCCCGCTCAGATCATCGACGACATCCACGCCCTCGACGACACGACGTTCAGCCGTGAGGAACTCAGCCGCATCGATGATGTGATCATGCACAGATAACCGGGCTGTCTCAGTACCACTGTCCCAATAACGAAGACGCGTCCGACGAATCACACTCTCGTGGGAACACATCGGACGCGTCAGAGCGCCAGCAAGGCAGCGCCAGCCGAGTGGAACCTAGCCAAGCCTGACCGGAATCACCACGGGAAGGTCGCAAGCCTCGACATAACCGGTCAGACCGCCATTGACAACTGGTGGAATAAGGTTGACCACAGGCGCGGCCGACGTGACATACCCCTCCCTGTCCGGTATCAGGCCGTCAATCGTCGCGTCGACCACCGCGGGCAATCCTTCGATGTGGATCGTGTTGGATATGGGCAGCTCAGGAGTCTGCTTATGGCAGACCTTATGCACGTATCTCAGCACCGCCATCTCATTCCCACCCCTCATAAGGGCCATGGTGAAGCGATGGCCGTAGATCGATCCCTCGGGAACCGGCCCTTTGATGGTTTCCAAATCGCATGGAGCCGTGAATATCTCATGCCTGCAGGAGAGGCGATCGTATGTCAGACCGATCCGATCCGCGATCTCATATACCCCGGACGAATAGTACGAGTAGATGAACTTCGCCAGAAGGTCCTTATCGGAATCCAGTTGCGGATACCGTGACGGATCTGAGCCATATGAGAAGACGTCGACCCATCCGGAGGTGTTGTGCCAGTCATCCTCTCCCGATTGGACGACAATCCTGTCGACGCGTCCCATTGTGCCCGCGATGACAAGCGGGATATACGATGCGTAATCGCCCGGCAGCAGTCCGAACGGGACGAATGCGACTCCATGGCCGCGGGCATGCGAGTCGAGAAGCGCATACACCTCCGGCTGACTGTCCTTGCAGTGGTAGACGGGTATGGTGGTCGCGACGTTCTTTCCTGCGTCCAGCGCCTTGACCGTACGGACGGCCGACGGCATGAAGGTGCCTTTGTCGTCCATCTCGGTGGGGCAGAAATCCAGAACGATGTCGGCATCCATGGCGAGCGCGGCGTCGATGTCCGACGTGACCGTAACCCCGACGGGTTCGAATCCGAACAACTCCCCCGCGTCCCTGCCGACTTTTCGTGGATCGACATCGACGGCCGCCACCAATTTCAGTGTGCTTCGACGTTCGGATATCATTCGGACCGCGGATCTTCCCACGTTCCCCAGACCCCAGATGATGACCTTGTATGTACGCATAACGCCTCCGTCCTTTCGAAGGGGATCCGCCGCGCGGTGCCGGCCGTGGACTACGTTGTCCCGAGCGGCTTGCGGCGCGTCCGGATGAGTTCCGGATACGTCACAACGTACACTCGGATTCCGGCCGCCACGCTCCGTTTCTCCAACGCCTCGCGACGCGTTTTCGGACAGGTCCATCCCAACGGCATCATGCGTGTATCGGCATTGGGGATACCCCGAACATCCATAGAAGGTTCCACGTCTCCCGTGCCGTTTGACGAGAGTCCTCCCACAACGAGGACAGTTGCCGATTCGCGCGAGAAACTCATCGAAATCGTGTCTGGAATCCAACGTCTCCACATGCTTTCGCCGGGATTCGGGAGAGTCCCGGTTCAACGCGACAATGCCCTCAGCCAACTCCCTGACGCTCGTCCCATTCATCACAGGATCACGGTACAGCTCTATCATCTGTGGAAGATCATTCCATGACACGACTTTCGTATTCCAGGTGCCCTCATCAACCGTCAGAATCGTGTGCGGGGAAAATGCCACAATCGACACGAACGCATGTGGAGGAACCTGCGGGAAATGTTTTCTTAACGCGGCCACATGCCTGAAATTCTGATGAATAGGGTTCATGAACCTATACTCATGGCCACCCAGATACTGGACCCACTGGTTGGAATCCTTATGCCCATAGACGTGTCCCTGGTAATTTTTGGTCTCGATGACGAACACGCCCATCGCAGAGACGACGACATGGTCGATCTGTGTCGTGCCACGTGAGTCTGGGATGATGATTCCATTGATCACAATGTATTGATCACGCGGAAGAATCCCCAGAATCATCGCAACGGTGGCCTCACCATCATTGCCTTTGCGCTCCTGCATGGACATCCCGCGCCATCCGTCATAACGCGAAACTGATGGCGGCCTGCTTCCTCCATGCGCCCGGCGCCACAAGACACGAATGATTCTAATTGCGACAAGCAACACAATCACTGCCAGGACCAGATTGACGATCAAAGTCACAACCGCAAGCTCCGGCGTCGTGTCCATATTGCCGGACTCCCCCATATAAGACATAGATCCGTCATCCCCTATCCTCTTCCCCGCCGATCCCTTGGCTCAGCTTTCGACCGGCAGGATTCCGCGGCAATGGGGAAAACGCGAACATCCATAGAACCGCGTTTCAGCTTTTTCCCCACGTCTGGCCGTTCGTAGAACCATCTCGGAGCCACACCGGGGGCACGACGGTCGAGATGACGCCCCATCCTGCGCCCGTCCACTCACCGCGGATTGGTCGCTGGCATCAGCCGTCTCGTCGGATTCATGAACATTCGCGTCGTTGTTCCCAGCCGACTGCGAAGTCTCCTTCACGTCAGTCACCCCAACCGTCGCCACAACCTTTGACTCAAGCATCGACGAAGTTGCCGCCTCCGCCTGTTCGGCAGGCCGAGAACCCGCTTCAGCGGTTTCGGATGCGCGATCGTTCGCGTCCTTGAAGAAACGGGCGAGCTCCTCCATCTCCTTATCATTCATCGCAGCCCGCTCGGCACGCTTTTCCACGTCGGTTATATACTCCTTCAGACGATCCGCGCGAATGACCTGATCGCGAACATCCCGTGGAGCAGCTGTGGCATTGAGGACGGTTCGGGGATTGGCCAGAACGACGACCGACCGATACGTGTCGTCGAAGAACCGCTCAAACAAAGCTCGAGCAATCGTACCTTTAGCGGATCCACGAAGCGCTTTGATCAGTTCAAGATGCCGCTGGTTCTGAGTGATCGGCGAGTAGATTCCCTCACGTCTGCGATAGTGGCCTCGGGACAACAGACGGACGAAATCTCCCTCTTCAGTGATTTCTATATCACCGTACAGATTCTTGCATTCGATCACGTACACGAGCTTTCTCGCGACGACAAGAACATCTATCTGCGCCGCCAGCCCAT
>NZ_CASEXV010000015.1 GCF_949292005.1 uncultured Bifidobacterium sp.
GCACGGTTCGTGAGCACGATGGTGAAAAGAAGAAGCCCCAGCATGAGCGCGGTCACCACGACGAGAATCCACGTGATGATGGACCAGTGGAATATGAGGCCCAATATCACCGCCAGAACCACGGGGGCTGCGAAAGCCGACCATACCAGCCAGGGCATGGTGGCGTCCCCCGCGAGCGTGTACCGGTATATCTGTGTTATCTGCTTCACCATCCCGGGCTTTTTGCCGGGTCGGTCCTGAGTGGCTGCCATGAATCTCCTCATCTCTGTGGAAGTCATGCCGTTATGGGCTTCCACGAACACTGCGATACTTTACCAGTCGGGATTCTCAGATTCTCAGATTCTCAACGGGTGTGCAACGGACGGCCGTCGGCCTTGAGAAGAGCCTCCCCGAGAGTCTCGCTCATTGTGGGGTGGGGATGAATCAACGACGACGCGCTGTGCAGCGCAGCGTGCTGTCCGACAAGCTGCTGCGCCTCGGCGATGAGGTCACCGGCGAGAGGTGAGACCATGTGCACTCCCAGAACGACGCGTTGGCCGGATTCGCCGGCACGGATCCCACTCACAATGGAGAGGGATCCCGCAGACCCCGACATCAGCATGCGGGCGTTCGCCATCATGGGATAGACGCTTTCCTCGACATCCGATACGCCCTGGCGCTGTTCGGCTTGGACTTTCGTCATTCCCACGCTCGCCGCCTCCGGGGATGAGAACACCACAAGCGGGATGGCGTCGTCGTCGACTGCAGTGGCGGGTATGCCCGCGGCGCATTCGGCGGCGGTGATTCCCTGGGCGAAGGCACGATGGGCAAGGGCGGGGCCATGCGTGATGTCTCCGACCGCGAGGATTCCAGCCACATTGGTGCGGCCCATCTCATCCGTGAGGACGTATCCGTCGGAATCCCTCTGGATCCCCAGGGCATCAAGCCAGGGCATATCCGTGTTGGGGGTTCTGCCGATCGCAGCGAGGACGTATTCGCCATAGGCGTTGCCTTCGTTGGTTCCGTCCGTCACGTGATCATCGCCATGTCCTTCGTCAAGCGTGTAGCGGACGGTGGCTCCGAGGTTGACCCCGGTGTCGACGGCCGTGACGTGAGAGTGGGCTATGACGGTGATGCCCTGACGACGCAGTTCGCGTGTGATGGTGGATGAGGTGCGCCGGTCCCATGACGACAGGACCCGGTCGTGGCGGATGAGAAGAGTGACGGAGCTTCCGGCCTCGTTCCACATCGAAGCGAATTCGATGGCGATGGGACCGGATCCGATGATCACCACGCTGGAGGGGAATCGATCAAGCGAAAGCGCCTGCGTGGAGTCGATGAGGGCTCCGGAGAAGGGGATTCCCGGAAGCGGCCGTGGCGATGATCCCGTGGCCAGAACGATGTGTGTGGCGACGATGTCGACGCACGGGCCGGCGTTCTCGGGGGTCTGCGCGTTGTCGAACCGTTCGACGAATTCCTCTCCTTCTGCGGGGGTGACCCTGACCAGCCCCTCGCCACGCGCCTCGGCCTCGCCATGAAAGACATGGACATGGCGGTGTGCAAGGAGCCCGGCCAATCCCTTGGTCATCGTGTCCACGATTCCCAGCCGGTAGGATCGCAGCTTGCCGAAATCGATGCCGTCGACCGAGGCGTTGATGCCCAACTCCTGCGCGTGGCGCACGGTGCCGATGGCATGGGTGGCGGTGATCAGCGCCTTTGAGGGAATGCATCCCCTGTTGAGACATGTGCCTCCCACCACGGGGTCCCTCTCCACCAATGCGACGGACAGACCCAACTCGGCCGCCCTGAGGGCCGTGGAATATCCTCCTGGTCCGGCACCAATGACGGCTACGTCATATGTCACTGCCATGACCCCTCCTTAGCGTTCAATATGCTCCACATGATGGCACATCCACTGTCGGTGGGATGGCCGGATCCGGATTCAGTCCGGGTCAGTCCGGCCAATGTCCTCGTTTGCCATACTTCGGCTTGGGCAGCCTCCACCGGCGTATCTGCAGGCATCTCGACCATGCGTACGTCGCGGATCGGGAACCCTTGCCCACGGAGCGCTCGCCGAATTTGGCGATCAGGAGTCTCTTGAGCTTTCGCCACATCAGGAAGATGTCGATGATCGCGGCGAACAGGTAGACGTAAAGAAGCAGAAGAAGGATGCTGGTGGCTTTGGGAAACGTGGATGCCAGAAGCATCGAGACGATGATGACGGCGAAGGCCACAGGCATGAAGAACTCCGCCACATTGATGCGCGCGTCCACGTAGTCGCGGATGTACACGCGCCAGGGAAGCCTCTCCGATACCGGCATGTGCGCCAGATCGCCTGATCGCATGGCATCGTATTGCGCGTCCTCCTGCTGTCGGATGCGTTTCTTCGCCTCCTTGGCGCTGGCCTTGCGGTTTGTGGGCACCATGGGATGGAGCTTTCTCCGCTCCGCCTCGCGGCGCTTCGGCGTGGGGCGTCCCTTGCCGGTCATATCGGCCTCATCATTGTGGCCTTCAGCATTGTCGTCAACGGCATCCGGGGCCGCGTCGACCTTCCTGCCTCCAAGCTTCCATGTCATGTTTGCAGGCTACGGTGACGCCTAGACTCAGCACGCTGGTTTCAGCAAGACGGAGAACACGGAGACGGGAAAAGGGGCGGTATGTCCGAACGGTACGGAGACGACGTCAGGGCACGCGTCAATCAGGGATTCGACGATGTGGTCGCGATGCTGCGCGACAAAATCGCATTGGCCGCGGTGTCGGCGCAGGGCATCGACGGCGACCATATGCGCAGGTCTGCCGAGTTCGTCACGGAGCGTCTTCGTGAGGTCGGAGTGGACGCCCACGTCGTTCAATCCACAGGGGCCGCGGTCGGGGCGTGGGAGGTCGTGGGTTCCCGTATCGTCGACCCGCAGGCCCCGACGGTTCTGTTGTATGCGCATCATGACGTCCAGCCGGTTCCCGATGCGGGCGTGTGGGACACCAAGCCTTTTGTGGGGACGGTGCGTGGCGATAGGCTTTACGGACGCGGATCAGCGGACGATGGCGGCGGAATCGCCATACATTATGGCGCTTTGCGGGCGCTGGGCGAAGATCTCGCAGTGAACGTCCGGGTCTTCATCGAAGGCGAGGAGGAGATGGGATCCCCCAGCTTCATACCGTTCATCGAGGCCCATGAGAGCGAGTTCGAAGCCGATGTCATCGTTGTCGCGGATTCGGGGAACTGGTCGGCGGATGTACCCAGCCTCACCACAAGCCTGCGGGGGAACACCAGCGTCGACGTGCGCGTCACCTGTCTGGACCATCCCGTGCATTCGGGACAATTCGGAGGACCCATCCTTGACGCGGTGACGCTGTCCTCCATGCTCATCTCCTCCATGTACGACGCCAATGGCGACATCGCGATCCCGGGAGTGGCCTCCCAGGAACCGGTCGGCGGATTGCAACGCGACCTTGACGAGGCCACGGTCCGTTCCGATGCGGGAGTCGTCGAAGGCTACCGTCTGGCGGGAACGGGCAGCCTCGCGTCACGCATGTGGACGAAGCCCAGTGCGACGGTCATTGGATTCGACGCGCATCCCGTCGAGGGGTCCTTCAACGTCATCGCTCCCGAGGCGAGGTTCCGCATCTCCATGAGGACCGCTCCATGCCAGGATCCCGAGGATGCGCAGAAGGCGCTGTCGAGCTTCCTCGTGTCCCATGCTCCCTGGGGATCCCGCGTCGAGGTGACACCACTGGAGAACGGACGCGGATGGGCCATGGATCCGGATTCGCATGTCACGGCCGATATGATGGCCGCCATGAGGGAGTCCTATGGAACGGAGCCGATCAACAAAGGCGAGGGCGGGTCGATTCCGTTCATACCCGAGCTCCAACGCATGTTTCCCCACGCGCAGGTTCTGGTGACGGGTCCGGAGGATCCACAATCGAACGCGCACAGTCCCAACGAGTCGATCTCGCTTCCCGGGCTTCGTTCGAACATCCTTGCGGAGGCACTGTTGCTGGAGTCGTTGGCATCGGCTCGACGGTAGGTGCACCTCCCTCCGGAGAGCCGCGCCAGCCGTCTTCGCGCGTGATCCGCGTCCTCTGACCTTACCTTCCTCTACACTCGTCAATCGACACGGGGGCTGCGCTGGGTTGCGCGGCTGAGATGAGGCCATCCGGCCTCGACCGAATGAACGTGAATCCGGGTAATGCCGGCGCACGGACGTCGTGAATCCCGTGCCTGACGGGATGCTCCAACGAGCATCATGGATGAAAGGCACAGACAATGTCGCAGAAACAGACAGCGTCGCAGAAACAGACAACCTCACGAAATGCTCCTTCCAGCGATTCCGCACCCGCCGTGGCGTCCGGTCCGCGACTGAAATGGCGCGTGGTGGACATCGCGGTCGCATCGGTGATTGGCGTGGCCAGCGCACTCATATATTGGGGGGTCGCCATCGTCACGTATGCGCCGTGGAGCGCCTTGGAGGCGATCGTGCCGGGCCTGGCCGGCGTTTTCAACGGATTGTGGCTTTTCGCGGGGCCGCTTGCGGCGGTCATAGTCCGCAAGCCCGGAGCGGCTGTGTATGCAGAGCTCGTCGCCGCCGTTCTCGAGGCTCTGATGGGAAACGTCTGGGGAGGTGTGGAGACGGTTCTCATCGGACTTCTTCAGGGCGTCCTTGCCGAGGTGGTGTTCCTCGCGTTCTCATATCGCCGCTGGTCGCTGCCCGTTGTCACGCTGTCCGGGACGTTGTCCGGAATCGGCTGCTGGGCGTACTCCTTCTTCACACATCTTCAGGCCATCAGCGCCACGGGCAGCTATGGGATCGTCTACCTCATCACGACAACGCTCTCGGGGGCCGTCGTGGCCGGAGTGTTGATGTGGTATCTCTATGTGGCCATTGGTAAGACCGGAGCACTCGACGCGTTCGCATCCGGCCGTGAGATCCGCGGAGCCCGGGACTGAGACCGTCACCATATGTCGGTATGGCGGACCACAAACGGCGGATCAAAGGACGATGTGATGACGACACGGAAAACGGATGACGCGAATCGACCCCCGGCGGTTGGAGCACCGGCGACTCGTGAACGCGACGCCACCGTTCCCGCATCCCTGAGATTCGTGAACTGGGGATTCCGCCATGCCTCCCGTCGACGGTTTGCAGTCAGAGGCTTGAATCTCGACATACACGCGGGCCAGCGAGTACTCCTTCTCGGGGCATCCGGGATAGGTAAATCGACGATCCTGCAGGCGGCGACGGGAATACTCGGCGGTGAGGGGAAGAACGAGCCGTCCTCCGACGGAACCATCCATGGCGTGGAGGACGCGGACGGTGGGATGAGTGAGGGGAGCATCCTTGTCGACGGCGTCCCGGCGGTCCAGGCGCGCGGACGTGTCGGACTTGTGCTTCAGGATCCCGATTCTCAGACAGTGTTTCAACGGCTGGGGGACAATGTGGCGTTCGGGCCGGAGAATCTTGGCGTGCCGAGAGATCGGATCTGGAGCCGGGTGGATGAGAGCCTGGAACAGGTGGGGCTTGGGGGCATCCAGCTTCACCGGTCGACCGCCCATCTCAGTGGGGGACAGACCCAACGGCTGGCTTTGGCGGGAGTCCTGTCGATGAGGCCGGGAGCGCTTCTTCTTGATGAGCCGACGGCCAATCTTGATCCCGATGGCGTTGATCAGGTGGTCGCCGCCGTTGCGGGGGTCCTCGACTCGACAAAGGCGACGATGCTGCTCGTCGAGCACAGGGCCCAGCCGTGGATCGATGTGATCGACAGGGTCGTCGTTCTGGGCGTCGGCGATGACCGCGATTCCCGGAACACCGGCGTCGTCGCGGACGGAACACCCGATGAGGTGTTCTCCGACGATGCCATCGATTTCGCCGGGTTGGGGATCTGGGTTCCCGAACGCTATCGCAGAGATGCGGATCGGATCGGGGTGGTCCATGTTCCAGGAGAGCCACCATACAGCGCGCGTGTTGGAACGGGGGATCCGATTCTATGCGCCGAAGAGCTGGTCATAGGCAGATCGGGGAGCCCTTTGGCCCGGCCGATCGATCTGTCGTTCCGGGCCGGACAGATAACGGCGTTGGTTGGAGCGAACGGGGCGGGGAAGTCCACGCTTTCGCTCACATTGGCGGGTCTGCTTCCCCCTCTTGATGGAGAGGTGACGGCGTGCGGTGGTCTGGCAGATGGCCTTCGTGATACGCACCCGCTGTCGTGGAGTTCCAGGGAACTTGCCGCAAGGATTTCCTATGTGTTCCAGAATCCCGAGCACCAGTTCGCAAAGGGCACCGTGCTCGATGAGGTCATGCTGGGACCGTTGCGCACCGGGATGGATGAGGCCCGGGCACGGTCCTGGGCGGAGGGACTGCTGGACCGTTTCAATCTCCGCCGGTACGCGAGGGCCAACCCCTACACGCTGTCCGGAGGGGAGAAGCGCCGTTTGACCGTGGCCGCGGCTTTGGCCGCAGTTCCCAAGGTCCTGATACTTGATGAGCCGACCTTTGGACAGGACAGGCGCACGTGGACCCAGATGGTCGAGCTTATCCGCGGACTTCGATCCGATGGCGTGAGCATCATCGTCGTCACGCATGATCGCGATCTTGTGCAGGCGTTGGATGCTCGCGTTGTGGAGATGGTGCCGCATGGCGCGTCTCGTGAGTGGGGGCGTGGCGATTGTTCCGACCTGGAATCCGGATATGCCTCAGCGGATGCCGTGGATCCCCTTGGTGATGGTCCGCGGCCTGGTGACGTCTCGCATGCTGTTGATGTTCCGCAGGGCGCCTCAGACAGGATGGACAGGGCAGCATCTATGCGCGGACCACGAGATGGTGGGCACGAGGGGCGCGAAACGCGCATCGAGGTCACGCCGGTAAACCGCAGGGTCGAGGAGGAGCGTCGGTCCAGCAGATCGCGGTATCTGGCCTCGCTGAATCCCTCCATTCGCTTGATCGGCGCCTTCGTCGTGTCTCTGCCGCTTCTGCTGAGCCTCGATGTTGTGTCCGCATCTGTGGCCCTGGGCTTCGAGATCGTGCTGCTGTGGGCCGTCGGGTACGCGCCCTGGCATGTGGCGAGGTCGTGCTGGCCGCTGATCATCGGCGCCCCGGGATCCGCGCTCGCGGTTCTTCTCTATGGGAAAAGCGGTGGCGACGTCTGGTGGAGCTGGGCGCTGATCACGATCAGCGACAGATCGGCGGCACTGGCGGTGGCCACTGCGGTGCGCATCCTGGCCGTCGGAATTCCCGCAATCGTGATGGTTCTGGGTGTGGATGCCACGGATCTGGCCGACTCCTTCAGCCAGATCCTTCATCTTCCCGATCGTTTCGTCTACGGGGGACTTGCCGGGATGAGGCTGTTCTCGGTGTTGCGCGACGACTGGTCGGCGTTGACCGCGTCCCGGAGATCACGGGGATTGGGCGACGACAACGCGGTGAGGGCGTTCCTGCCCCAGGCGTTCGCGCTGCTCGTTCTGTCCATCCGTCGTTCGACCACGTTGGCCGTGGCCATGGAGGCCAGGGGATTCGGAGGCTCGACACCCCGTACCCATGCGCGGGTCAGTGTGGTCACATCTCGTGACCATCTGTTTCTTGTGGTCTGCGCGATGATTCCCCTTGTGTCTTTGCTGGCCGCATGGCGATGCGGCTCCTTCGCCTTCCTTGGGGGGTGATCCCTGCCGTTGGGGATATCCATGGGAAAGGTAAAGGAGCCGCCGGTCCTGTTGCGAGCGTCAGTTCTTCGTGGCGGTTCTTCTCACCCTGCGCTTCGCCGTCCTTTGAGCGACCCGCTGAAGCGGCGCGAGGGCGAACACGTCGTCCGACGCCTCGGCGACCTGCGGGCTGTGGGTCACGATGATGACGCAGCGGTTCTCATCATGCGCGAGCGAGCGGAATATTCCCATGATGTCGTTCTGCGTCGTCATGTCGAGGTTTCCGGTGGGCTCGTCGGCGATGATCACGTCGGGCTCGTATCCGATGGCGCGCGCGATGGCGACGCGCTGCTGCTCGCCTCCCGACAGGTGAAGGATTCTCTCGTTCGCGTACTCGGGAGGAAGGTGCACCTGATCGAGGAGTTCCTGGGCGACTTCCTTCTTCGGACGGTCGAACTTCTTCCCCGACGCGTCCATCGACAGGATGATGTTCTCCGAAACCGTCAACGACGGCAGAAGATTGAAGCTCTGGAATATCACTCCGATGTCGTGGCTGCGGTAACGGTAGCGATCCTGTGACGCGAGGTCCTTGCCGCGGTACAGGACCGCTCCATGCGTCGGGGTCGTCAATCCTGATATCAGCGACAGAAGGGTGGTCTTGCCGGCGCCGGACGGACCGGTGATGGCGTGGACCTTTCCCGCGGAGAAGCTGTGGCTGATGTTCTTGAGGACCTGCTTGCCACCTTTCGTGTACGAGTAGCTCACATCCCTCATCTCGAGAACGATGTCGGTGTCCTTAACCGCCGCGTCCGCCTGGGAGGGGGATGATTCGGGGGTCAAGGGGGTTTCGTTGGTCTTCTGCGCTGTTGGCGCCTGTGCTGTCTGTGTCATCTGTGCTGTCCTCGTGTATGGATGTCTCGTGGATGGTTCTCTATGTGGATCGGATGGTCGCGAACTGGATGGTGGCGCGTCATGATCTTTCGGCCAGAATCTGCAGTGGCTCGTATCTCATGACGAACACCACCGCGACAAGCGAGGACACTATCGTCAGCCCCAGTCCTATGAGCATGAGCTGGCCGACGACCGTGAGATTCACGCTGGCGTTGATTGAGGACAGATATTTCGTCGTGTTTGTTTTGAAGGCACCGCCGGGACTGTTGGAGTTGGACGATTGCGGCTGTGATGTGGAGCCGCCGCTGGTCGTGGTGGACGAGGAGCTCGACGAGCTCGACGAGCTCTGCGTGGACGACGAGTTTGACGAGCCGTTCTGCTGGCCTCCTGCGCCTCCCTGCATTTCGCGGCCGAACTGCTGCGTCTGGCTGGTCTGCTCGCTCTGCTGCGAGGACACCTGGCTGGCGAGAAGCTTGTTTGACACCGGAACCGATGTGACCGCTCCCGCCACCGCGCCGATCGCGAGTCCGATCATCGTCACGATCAGAAGCTCAAGCACGAACTGTATGGCGACCTTCGCCTTCTTCACACCGATGGCGGTCAGTACTCCCACCTCGTATTTGCGTTCACGAACGGTGAAGAGGTTGAGCGCGACGAGGACCACGGCGCCCACCGCCAGCACGACGAGAAGAAGAGTCAAGGCGAAGGACGAGAGGTTGTTGAGTGGAACAAGGCTGGACTCGTACTCGTCCACGTCGGTGGAACTCACGGTGTAGCTGCTGGACAGTCCGGCCTTCTTCACGTCCTTGACGAAGGTCTCGTAGTCGTCTTTGCTGGAGAAGACGTAGGTGAAGCTCAGCTGGGCCGTGGCGTCATCACCGGATGTGGTGTCGAGACCAAGCTTCTTCAGCGTCGACACCGAAGTGTAGATGGCGTTGGCGGGATCCGAGCTCGTCGAGGAGTTGGGACCAGACGTCGACGAGGAGTCGCTGGAGTTCTTGTAGATTCCGACGACGGTCAGCTTGTGCGTGGTGGATGAGTCGCTCGAGTCGGTGACCTTGATGGTGTCCCCGACTCTGATGTCATTGAACTCGGCGAGCGATTTGGAGACGATCACGTCTCCGTCGGAGTCGGAGTCATACCCGAACACCTTGCCTGAGCTCATGGTGAAGCTGCCGTTGCTCGCGTTGGCCACGGCCGTGTCGGAGGAGAATCCGACGAGCTCGAAATCACCCGACTCCGTCTGCTCCTCCATCATCCCTTGGCCGCCGCTCTGGCCTCCGGGGGCCTGCTGGTTGGATTGCAAGTTCGAACTCGACGACGAGGATGACGAGGTAGTCTCCACGGGTTGGAAGGAGGTCGTCTTGGAGACCGAGGCCGTCAGCGTGTAATACGTATTGGCCACGGCCGAGGAGGCCTTGGCGTATTTCTTGTATGTAGCCAGACTCAGCTGCTTGTTGCTCAACGATTTGCGCAGGCTTTTGAAATCTGGGGTCGATGAGCTCGACGAGGACGATGAGGCCGACGCCGAGGACCGCTGCTGGGAGATGAGCTTGCTTCTGTTCAGGTCGATTTGGGCGGTGATCGTCGTGTCGCTGAGGCCTGTCTCGCGGGCCGTCTGCGCCGCCTGACGTATGGAGAGTCCGATGGTCGCCGCGGCCGCGATGATCGCGACGATGATGACGATCAATATGTTGCGCCCTTTCGAGCGCGAGACGCTCCGCAGGGCGTTCTTCACTATGAACATGGGTGTCCTTGTGGTGATAGGTTGTTCTGCTGATCAGTGCCGCCGCTGGGCGGTATGGTTCCATAAGACATCTGCGCCATTGCAGGCGCCTGCATTACTCATGAACCGAAGCTGTGAAAAAACTTGGACGAAGCTGGGAACGCATGATGTCGAAGCCTTGCGTCACGGATAGGCGGAGGCGAGAAAACAGCGAGAAAACAGGCAGAGGTGGGAGGATAGCCGGATGAAGCCGGTAAACGGGATAAAGTGGACGTCATGCCCATTGACCCCTCAGTGATAGACAACCCCCGCTCCGGCCGGCTCCGCAAGGCGCTGGATCTCGCCGATTCACGCTTCCGCCGTCGGTTCGGGCGCTTTCTGGTTGAGGGCCCTCAGTCCGTGCGCGAGGCCCTGTCGTGGGATTCCGATGCGATGCGTGACGTCTTCGTCGCGGACGATCTTATGGATGATCCTGATACGGACGGCGGCCCGGTTGGCGGGTCCTCACGGGTGTCAATCTTGGTCGATCGGGCGGTGGAGCTTGGGATCCATGTGCATCCCGTGGACTCCGGTCTTATGGGACGGGTCGCTTCCGAGGCTCAGGGGATCTTCTCGGTCTGCGACATTCCCACGGATGCTTCCATGAACCCGCAGGTCGGGGCAGACATCCCCGGACGGTCCTTGGTGTCCGCCTTCTGGCAGATACGCGATCCAGGGAACGCGGGGGCGGTGATTCGTGTGGCAGATGCCGCGGGATGTTCTGTGGTGGTTTTTGTCGATGATTGCGTGGACCCCTATTCGCCCAAGGTCGTGCGCTCGAGCGCGGGATCCCTGTTCCATATTCCCGTCTTGCGGATGGGGACCGAGAAATTCCTCGAATGGAGCCGCACACGGCCGGTTCCAATGGTCGCCGCGGATGTGCACGGCACCGACGGGCGGCCTGCGCGGATGTTGCCCGATGTAGTCGACGAGGGTGCGGTGGCATCGGGGGGAAGCGTTATTTTCGGCAATGAGGCGCGTGGTCTTCCCGACGACATTCTCGACCGCGTGGACACGGTGGTGAGTATTCCCATGTATGGGAGGGCGGAATCCATGAACCTCGCCACGAGCGCGGCGGTCATGCTGTTCACGATGGCCATGTCGGGGCGGGGTATGTCGAGTCATGTTGGGACAATCGAACGTCGGTGAATGGCCTGTCGGTTCATAGGGGAGAACGTCCCCCACGGCCGGTCGACGCGGAAAGGGAACCAGTGTCACAGGATGCGGTGTTCGATGCGCAGGCGGTGACCGATGCGGTCAACGCGGGCATCGATGAGATAGCCGGGGCCTCCAGCTCAGAGGAGCTCGCCTCCATCAGAACTCGTTACGCGGGGGCGCAGTCAGCGCTCACCTTGGCTGGACGGGCGTTGGGATCCCTCCCCGCCGATCAGCGCAAGGATGCCGGGAAACTCGTCGGAAAACTCAAGGCCGAGTTCGGCCGCGCTTTGGCCTCACGCCAGAGCGAGGTCAAGAAGGACGAGGAAACCCGAGCGCTTGCCGCCGAAACGGTGGACATGACGCTTCCCGTTCGCAGAAGGCCATTGGGCGCGCGGCATCCCCTTCCCAAACTTATGGAGGACGTCGAGGACCTTTTCGTGTCCATGGGATGGCAGATATCCCAGGGCCCTGAGGTGGAAAGCGAATGGTACGATTTTGACGCGCTCAACTTCGGTCCCGACCATCCCGCGCGTCAGATGCAGGACACCTTCTATGTCAAAGGAAACCAGGCCAAGGACGCCGCGGGATTCGTCGGTTCCAACATGGTTCTTCGCACGCAGACGTCGTCGGATCAGGTTCGCGCGCTGCTGACGCGCGGCGTGCCGCTGTACATTGCGTGTCCTGGACGCGTGTTCCGCACCGATGAGCTGGACGCCACCCACACCCCGGTGTTCCACCAGTGCGAGGCTCTCGCGGTCGATGAGCATCTGACCATGGCCGATCTCAAGGGAGTGCTTGACAAGCTTGCCGTGGCCATGTTCGGATCCGAGGCGAAAAGCCGTCTTCGTCCCAGTTACTTCCCCTTCACCGAGCCGAGCGCCGAGCTTGACCTGTGGTTTCCGGACAAGAAGGGTGGCCCCGGATGGATCGAATGGGGCGGATGCGGAATGGTCAATCCGAACGTTCTCAAGTCGGCCGGCCTTGATCCCGATAGATACACCGGATTCGCCTTCGGTGTGGGTATGGAGCGGACACTGCTTCTGCGCCACGACATCAACGACATGCACGATCTTGTCGAGGGCGACGTGCGTTTCAGCAATCAATTTGTGATGGGGGAGTGATCGGGCCATGCCTATGGTGGATATTGACTGGCTCAAGGAGCATGTCGAGGTTCCCGCGGACCTCACCTATGAGCGTCTCGCGCAGGATCTGGTGCGGGTTGGTCTGGAGGAGGAGGAGATCCACCCCTCTCAGGTCACCGGACCGATCGTGGTGGGATACGTCGTGGATGCGACGCCTGAGCCGCAGAAGAACGGGAAGACCATCAACTGGTGCCACGTGGATGTTGGGGACCGGTACAACGCGGTGGATGAATCGGGTCATAAGGTCCCGCGCGGAATCGTTTGCGGGGCACCCAACATGGCCGCCGGCGAGAAGGTCGTCGTGACGCTTCCGGGAGCCGTTCTTCCGGGAGATTTCCACATTGAGCCGCGCAAGACCTATGGACACGTGTCGGATGGGATGTGCGCATCGGAGCGTGAGCTTGGACTGGGTGACAGCCATGACGGAATCATTCTTCTGGGCGATTATGGCCTCACCGACGACGAGGTGGCCGCGCTGTCCCCGGGGGACGACCTGATGCCCATCCTGCATCTGGACCAGCCGATTCTTGAGATCAACATCACGCCCGACCGTGGTTACGCATTCTCGTATCGTGGCGTGTGCCGCGAGTACCACCATTCCACGGGGGCCGTGTATGTAGACCCCGTCGACAGGCTTGATTCGCAGGCACCGCGGCTGTGCGGGTCGCATGCCGGCGACATCGAGGTGTCCATCGAGGACGGCAATCCCATTCATGACGTTGCCGGATGCTGCCGATACTACGCGCGTGCAATCAAGGGGTTGGACCCGCACGCCTCCACGCCTCAATGGATGCGTCGCCGTCTTGTGCGGGCCGGAGTTCGCCCCATCTCTCTGGCCGTGGATGTGACCAATTACGTCATGCTCGATCTGGGGCAGCCCATGCACGCCTACGATCTTGACAAGATCGCGGTGCCGATCGTCGTTCGTCGTGCCCATGACGGCGAGCGTCTGACGACTTTGGATGGCAAGGACCATGATCTTGACCCCGAGGATCTGCTCATCACCGACTCCCCGGACGGCAAACAGGGGTCGAGGATACTTGGCCTTGCCGGAGTGATGGGGGGGTTGTACGGCGAGGTGACCGGGGAGACGACCAACGTTCTTCTTGAGTCGGCGTGCTTCGACCAGGTGTCCATAGCACGTTCCGCCAGGCGCCACAAGACGCCGTCCGAGGCATCCCGCCGCTTCGAGCGGGGTGTGGATCCGCAGCTTCAACCGGCGGCGGCGCAGATGGCCGCGGAATTGCTGTCCCGTTATGGTGGCGGACGGCCCTCGGAAAGCCCCACCGACGTGAACAACACGGTCCGGCGTCGCCCCATTCATTTCAGGGCGTCCGAGGTGGCCCGTCTGACTGGATTGACCACAGACATCAACCGCATCAACGACATTCTCACGGACATCGGATGCTCTGTCGCGGGTGGCGGAAACGGGGAGTTCTCCGTCACGGCCCCCAGTTGGAGGCCCGATCTCAACGAGGCGTGCGACCTTGTCGAGGAGGTCGCCAGACTTGTCGGGTACGACGAGATACCGGTCACCGTTCCGCCGGCTCCTGTCCAAGGGGCCGTGGGACTCACCGATGAGCAGCGGCGCCGACGCGAGGTGGCCGATGAGCTCGCCGAGTTCTCGATGACCGAGGCGTTGAGCTACCCATTCGTAGGGGCTGAGGATTTCTCGGCTTTCGGATGGAACGTCGATGACCTTGCGCCCATCAGCGTGGAGATCGCCAACCCACTTGCTGCCGATCGTCCGTACCTACGCCGCATGATCCTTCCCACGCTGGCGCAGACCGTCCAGCGAAACAGGCGTCGCGGAATGGACGATGTCGCATTGTATGAAATCGGCCACGTCTATCTGTGGGACCCGATGGCACCCGCCATTCCCGCGCTTCCGGGAGGTGTTCGTCCCAGTGACGACCAACTTGCGGCATTGGACGCGGGGCTTCCAGACCAGCCGATGCATGTGTCGGGCATCCTCACCGGCATGGCCATTGACTCTGGGTGGTTGGGCGAGCGGCGTGCCGTGGACTGGACCGACGCGGTCGAGACCGTGCGGCGCGTATGCGACAGGTTGGGGGCCGATTGCGAGTTGGAGCAGCCCGACCATGCCGACGTTCCCGTGCAGTGGCATCCGGGGCGGTTCGCATATATGACTCTTGATGGGATTCGGATTGGACTCGTGGGCGAACTTCATCCGCACGTCAACGATTCCTTGGGATTCCCCTCGCACTCCGCGGCGTTCGAGATCGACCTGACGGCGATGTTCGGGATGCTCGACGGCAAGCCGGTTCAGGCCCGTCCGATTTCCGCCTATCCGCCTGTGAAGCAGGATCTGGCATTCACTGTGCCGACATCCGTCTCCGCCGCTCAATTGGCGCACACCATCCGTGACGCGGCGGGCGATGAGCTTGAGGACATCCATGTGTTCGATGTGTTCACCGGTGGACAGCTTGGTGAGGGTGTGAAGTCATTGGCGTTCTCCGTCACCTTCCGCGCGATGGACAGGACGTTGACGGCGCAGGACAGCGAACGTATCAGAGGGGCCATTGTCGATGCCGCGCGGTCTTTGGGAGCGAGCCTGAGGGCATGATGTCTGACGACGGGGAGGAACGATGAGCATGGTGACGCATGATCAGAGCGGCGTGCCGGATTCGCCGCGCGCCCATGAGTCCTCCCGACCGGCATCCGACGCGTCGGAGACCCGGGAACCGAGGTACGGACAGGTGCGTGTTCCCAAATACGGTGCGTCGGCCTCGTCCTATCCGGACTCCTATGATCCGTACATCTATGGCGCGCCCGACGGGGAATCCGCAGGGGGCTCCGTCGGCGGCCGGCGTGATGCGGGTCCGGTCCCAGCTGTCGAGGCTCCGCAGCGTCCTCAGCAGGAACCGTCCCCGAATCCTTTCGAGGGACGGTTGGATGTGTATGGGCCCATCTCGCTGATTCTCGCGTTGTTGGGTGTCCCTATCCTTCCCGCGATCATGGGACTGATGTGCATGTGGCGGACACGCCGTTTCCACATGCGTGGATTCGGATGGGGACTCGCCGCAGTCATCATCAATGTGCTGAGCCTCATGCTGGGGATTTGGCTGGTCCAGCAGGGCTTCACCACTGATCAACTGTGGTCCCTTGTGACCGGAAGCGGGTCGACGGGATCGGGATCGGACATGGTGTCCGCCTGACGCGGGTGCGGCGCGGGGCTGGAACGACGGCCGTCGGCGCTGTGCGCGTGGTCCAAGGGAGATCGCCCGACACGCTGGTATGTATATATGCAAATCTATGTATATTATGTGTCAGGAATTCATTCGACTCGATTGATGTGGGGAGCGCAGACATGTCGGTATTGTCCGTTGCGGTCGCCGGTGCGACCGGGTATGCCGGCGGCGAGGCGTTGAGGATCCTCGCCGGGCATCCGGGTTTCGAGGTCACGTGCGTCACCGGGCACTCATCCGTGGGGGAACGTCTTGGATCGTTCATGCCGCACATTCCCCAGTATGCGAATCTGCGTGTGGAGGACACCACACCCGATGTCCTGCGCGGACACGACGTCGTCATCATGGCATTGCCGCACGGCGCGTCGGGAGCGCTGGCCGCCGCGATCGGGGATGGGCCCGTGATGGTCGATCTGGGTGCCGACCACAGGTTGCAGACGAAGTCCGCGTGGGACGAGTTCTATGGAGGAACATACTATCCCGCCTGGGTCTATGGCATGCCCGAGCTCATCACCGGAACAGGTCCGGATGGCGCGATCAGGAGGGAACGCGAGGAACTTCGCGGAGCGAGGGCGATCGCCGGTCCCGGATGCAATGTCACCGCCACCACGCTTGCCATCCAGCCAGCCGTCCATGACGGACTCATCGATTCCACCGGAATCGTCGCCGATCTGGTCGTCGGATATTCTGGGGCGGGCAAGGCGCTTAAACGCACCGGTCTTCTCGCCGCCGAGGCGTTGGGTTCGGCGGTGCCCTACGGAGTGGGCGGAACGCACAGGCATATTCCCGAGATCCAGCAGAATCTGGCCCATGCGGCCGGACTGTCGGCGAATGAGGCCGCGCGGTTCCCCTTGGCGTTCACACCGGTTCTGGCACCGATGTCCCGTGGGATCCTCGCTGTGGTTTCCGCGCCCCTGAGTGAGAAGGCGTCCTCCCTCGACGACGATGAGATCAGGGCATCGTGGGCCAGAGCCTACGAGGGACAGTCATTCATGGTTCTTCTCGATCCTCCGGACATGCCCGCCACCGCCAACGTGCTGGGATCCAACGCCGCCCATCTGCAGGTGGCCGTCGATAGGAGGGCTGGCCGTCTGATCGCCATGGCGGCGATCGACAATCTCAACCGGGGCACCGCCGGCCAGGCCATGCAATCCCTCAACATCGCCCTCGGACTTCCCGAGGATCAAGGTCTGACGACGATAGGAGTGGCACCATGAGCGTGACATATGCGCAAGGTTTTTCGGCTGCCGGTGTTGCAGCCGGCGTTTCATCCATTCCCGGCAAGCGTGACGTCGCGCTTGTGGTGAACCAGGGACCGTGCGACGCCATAGCGGGAGTGTTCACGTCGAACCGTTTCTGCGCGGCCCCCGTCCAGTGGTCGCGGGGAGTGGTCGCTGACGGTCACGCGACCGCCGTGGTCCTTAATTCCGGTGGTGCGAACGCGTGTACGGGGGATGAGGGTCTGTCGCAGTCGCAGGCCACCGCGGCGCGGCTCGCGGCGCATCTGGGAGTCGACGAGAAGCGTGTGGCGGTGTGCTCCACAGGCCTGATCGGCGAGCTTCTTCCCCTGGAGAAGATTCTGCGCGGCGTCGACGACGCGTATGGCCATCTGGGAGATGATGAGGATTCGGGGGAGGACGCGGCGCATGCGATCATGACGACCGACACCACGGCGAAAACCGTGCGGGTGGGCGGCGAGGGATATCGTCTGGGAGGCATGGTCAAGGGATCCGGCATGATAGCCCCCCAGCTGGCCACGATGCTGTGCGTGATCACCACCGACGCGGTGGTCTCCCCGGAGGATCTGCGATCCGCGCTGGAATCTGGGGTTGACCGTTCCTTCAATAGGATCGACGTTGATGGATGTATGTCCACCAACGATTCCGTTCTGCTCCTTGCGTCGGGTGCGTCCGGCGTCACGCCCGATCCCATGGAGTTCCGTGGACGCGTCGCCGAGGCGTGCGCATCTTTGGCCCGCCAGATAGTCGGCGATGGCGAGGGGGCGAGCCACGATGTGAGGATCCGCGTCACCGGTGCCGATGATGAGCAGGCCGCATTGGCCTGCGCCAGGGCGGTGGCGGCATCGAACCTTCTGAAATGCGCCATCTATGGCAATGATCCCAACTGGGGTCGTGTCGTCAGCTCTCTGGGCACCGTGCCCGTCTCGGTGGCGAGGTTCACCGCGTCCGACGTGACGGTCGACATCAACGGGGTGCGCGTGTGCGACGGCGGTAAGCCGGGAAGGGACCGGTCCGAGGTCGACATGACTCCTTGGGAGGTGCATATCGACATCGATCTTCATGTGGGCGTGGGCGAGGCCGAGGTGTGGACCGACGACCTGACCCTCGACTATGTGCACATCAACGCCGACTACGAGAGCTGACAAGGCCCGGCTCCACGGGGCCGGTGGAAGGGAAGTGTCATGAGTGACCCATTGCGGGGGCCGGGATTCCATTTCGATGTCCACAACGATCTGAGGGCCGATCAGAAGGCCGAGGTCCTCGTTGAGGTGCTGCCATGGCTGCAGGAGTTTGCTGGACAGCGCATCGTCATCAAATACGGTGGCAACGCAATGGTCGACGAGCATCTCAAGAAGTGCTTCGCGGAGGACATGGTGTTCCTGCGCCAGGTGGGCATGCATCCCGTCGTCGTCCACGGAGGAGGCCCCCAGATATCCCGCATGCTCAGGGCGCTGGGCATCAAATCCGAGTTCAAGGGCGGGCTGAGGGTCACATCACCCGAGGCCATGGACGTTGTACGCATGGTGCTCACCGGCAAGGTGTCCAGGGAGCTGGTGGGGCTGATCAACTCCTATGGTCCGTTCGCCGTCGGATTGTCGGGCGAGGATGGCGGCCTGTTCTCGGCGATGCAGCGCAAGCCGATCATCGATGGCCATGCGACGGACATCGGGCTGGTGGGCGACGTGGTGGGAGTCGACGCGTCGGCGGTGGAGGATCTCATTGCCGCGGGGAGGATCCCCGTCGTCTCGTCGGTGGCACCCAACGAGGATGATGCCACGGAGGTGCTCAACGTCAACGCGGATTCAGCGGCAGCGGCGCTGGCCTCGGCTCTCGGCGCCCGCAAGCTGGTCATCCTCACCGACGTCGACGGACTGTATTCCAACTGGCCCGACCGTGACTCGCTGGTGGGGCACATCGGCGTCGATGATCTCAGGGACATGCTTCCGGATCTTCAATCGGGGATGAGGCCCAAGATGGAGGCGTGCGTGCGTGCGCTTGATGGTGGGGTTCCGCAGGCCCACATAATCGACGGGCGTAAGCCGCATTCCATTCTCAATGAGATATTCACAAAGAACGGGATCGGCACGATGGTCCTTCCCGATGGCGGAATCGAGATGAGGAGCGAGTATGAATATTGAGAGCTCGATGGAGCTGGGCGGCACCACATTGGGGCCCGAGGACTCGCACTGGATCGGGGACTACCGGGCGGTGCATATGAACGTGTTCGGAACACCTCTGAGGGTCATGGACCACGGCAGCGGAACGCGAATCTGGGACGTAGACGGGAACGGCTATCTGGATTTCCTGGGAGGCATAGCTGTCAACTCGTTGGGATACGCCCATCCGAGATGGACCGCCGCCGTCGCCGATCAGGCGGCCAAAGTGGCTCACACGAGCAACTACTTCGCCACTGAACCGCAGATTCGTCTCGCCGAAAAGCTGGTCTCCATCGCCGGGGCGCCCCAGGGCTCCCATGTCTATTTCGGGAATTCAGGCACCGAAGGCAACGAGGCGGCGCTCAAGCTCGCCAGGTTGTACGGGCGGACGCTGATGGACGGCAGGGAGATCACCGCGAGGTCGGTTCCCCGGATCATCGCGCTGACGCACGGTTTCCACGGACGCACGCTGGGATCGCTCAGCGCCACATGGAAGCCGGCGATCCGTGAGCCCTTCGAACCGTTGATGCCGGGGGTCGAATTCGTCGGATCGGGTGACATCGATGCCATGCGGAGGTCCTTCGACGCGACGGGACAGGATGGTTGTGGTCCCGTGGCCGCGGTCATCCTCGAACTCATCCAAGGTGAGGCGGGGGTCCGTCCTTTGGATCTTGACTATGTGAAGGCCGTGCGGCGCCTGTGCGATGAGCGCCATGCGCTCATGATCGTCGACGAGGTCCAGACGGGCATCGGACGGACGGGACGATGGTTTGCGTTCCAGCGGGAGGATCTGTCGGGCGGCATCGTTCCGGACGTCGTGACCTTTGCGAAGGGGGTGGCCGGAGGATTCCCGATGGGCGGGATGATTGCCTTTGGACAGGCCCTGTCGGATCTGTTCACCCCGGGGTCGCATGGTTCGACCTTCGCGGGGAATCCGCTGGGGGCCGCGGCGGCGTTGACGACGCTTCATGTCATCGAGGACGACGGTCTTCTGGAGAACTGCGAAACGCGCGGGCGACAGTTGCGTGACGGAATAACGCAATGTGGGAACGCGTTGTTTGCGGGGGTCAGAGGCCGGGGGCTTCTCGATGCCATCCAGCTGTCCCATCCCTGCGCGCACGCCGCGATGGAATGGGCTCTGGACCATGGTCTGATCGTCAACGCCGTGGCCCCGGACGCGTTGAGGATGGCGCCCCCGCTGATTGTCAGTGAGAGCGACGTCGATGAGGCGGTGTCGATTCTGGCGCGCGTTCCCGGTGACTTGGTGGATGACTGACCATGTCGACCGTCGGATCGGTCGTGGCTCTTGTGTCTGTGTTGACGCGGTGTGGTTCCTCCGCGGACGAATCGCCAGTCATAGGGATGTGAAAAATAAGGCCGCAAGGCCCTGAAACCGTAAGGGAGATGTTATGAGCGGTGAGCTTCGCCACATGCTGCGTGACGACGATGTGAGCCATGACGAGCAGCGTCAGATTCTTGAATTGGGGATGAGGTTCCGGAAGAACCGCTTCCATCATCGTCCCTTCGAGGGACCGCAGGCCGTGGCCGTGATCTTCGACAAGCCGAGCACACGCACGCGCTCCAGCTTCTCGATCGGAGTGGCGGAGCTGGGTGGCTATCCGCTGGTCATCGACAAGTCGGGATCGCAGCTTGGCCGCGGCGAGCCCGTGTCGGACACAGCCAAGGTTCTCACCCGTATGGCGTCGGGAATTGTCTGGCGGACCTTCGGACAGAGCCGTGTGGAGGAGATGGCCGCGAACTCCACGGTGCCGGTGGTCAACGCCTTGACGGACGAGTTCCACCCCTGCCAGGTGCTGGCCGACTTCCTCACTATCGCGCAGTTCCGTGGCGGTGTCGACGTGTTGGATGGCATGGCGATCGCCTACGTGGGCGACTCGTCCAACAACATGGCCAACTCGTATTTGCTAGCCGGAGCCACCGCGGGCATGGACGTGCGCGTGGCGGGACCTCACGGATACCTTCCGGATGAGTCCATCGTCGAGGACGCGCGGAGGATCGCGGAAACCACTGGAGCGTCGATTCTTGTCACGACGGATCCCGAAGAGGCAGTCTCTGGCGTCGACTGCGTGTTCACGGACACCTGGGTGTCGATGGGCGAGGAGGGGGAGTACGCGATTAGGTCGAAGCCCTTCTGGGATTATCAGGTCAACGACCACCTGATGTCGCGTGCGAAGGATGACGCGCTTTTCCAGCACTGTCTTCCCGCGTATCGTGGTAAGGAGGTCACGGCCTCGGTGATTGACGGTCCGCAGTCGGTTGTTTGGGACGAGGCGGAGAACAGGCTTCACGCGCAGAAGGCTCTGCTCACATGGCTGATCGGCAAGCAGCGCGGCGACGACTCGCTTCTGTCATAGGAGATTGAGGATCATGGCATCGATTCATCGTCCAACCACCCGCGCAGCCAGGCTCAGCGCGATCGAACAGGTGCTTCTGTCCCGCGTCATCACATCACAGTCCCAGTTGTCGGATGTCCTCGCCGACCTTGGCATCGAGGTCACGCAGGCGACGCTGAGTCGTGACCTCGATGAGATCAACGCATCGAAAACGCGGCTTCCCGATGGGACGATCGCCTACGCGGTCGCGCGCAATGTCGTCGCGAGTGGTGCGGAGGAGAGGATGCGCCGAGTCGAGCAGCAGATGTCCCGCGTCATATCGGGGCTTGTCACTTCCGTCGCATCCGCGCGCAACCTCGTCGTCATCCACACGCCATCGGGCGCGGCCCAGTATGTGGCCAGCGTCATTGATGGGCATCCGATTGTGGGGATACTGGGGACGATCGCCGGTGACGACACCGTCATGATGGTGTGCTCCGACGACGATGAGGCGGAGAGACGAGTCAAATGGCTGCTTGATGTGGCTTCCAGAAGCGCTTCCAGCGATGATGGTGACACGCCGAAGGTCCTGAATGCATAAATATGCATAAGTCTGTATGATGTGGAATCACGTGTGTGAGAAAGGTTTGTCATGAGCGAAAAGAGCCGTATCGTCCTTGCCTATTCCGGGGGTCTTGACACCTCCGTAGCCATCGCGTTCCTCAAGGAGCGCACCGGCAAGGACGTCGTGGCCGTGTCCTTGGACGTCGGCCAGGGCGGGGAGAGCCTGGAGACCATCAAGCAGCGCGCTCTCGCCTGCGGCGCCGTCGAGGCCTACGTCGTCGACGCCCGTGACGAGTTCGCCAACGAGTACTGCATGCCGGCTCTCAAGGCGAACGCCATGTACGAAGGGGTCTATCCTCTTGTGTCCGCCATCTCCCGTCCGCTGATCACCAAGCATCTTGTGCGTGCCGCCCATCAGTTCGGCGCCGACACCATCGCCCATGGATGCACGGGCAAAGGCAACGATCAGGTGAGATTCGAGGTGTCGATTCAATCCATTGACCCCACGCTCAAGGCCATCAGCCCCATCCGCGACCTGTCCCTCACCCGTGATGTGGAGATCAAATTCGCCACGGACCACCAGCTTCCCATCGTCCAGACGGTCAAAAGCCCCTTCTCCATCGACCAGAACGTCTGGGGAAGGGCCATCGAGACGGGATTCCTTGAGGATCCGTGGAATGGCCCCACCAAGGACTGCTACAGCTATACTGACGATCCGGCCTTCCCGCCGGCTGAGGATGAGGTCGTCATCTCCTTCCGCCAGGGAATTCCCGTCGCCATCGACGGGCGTGATGTGACGCCTCTGCAGGCCATCGAGGAGATGAATCGCCGCGCCGGCGCGCAGGGGATAGGTCGCATAGACCTCATCGAGGATCGTCTGGTCGGCATCAAGTCCCGTGAGCTGTATGAGGCACCGGGAGCGGTCGCACTCATCGCGGCCCATGAGGAGCTGGAGAACTGCTGTCTCGAACGCGAGCAGCACCGCATCAAGCGCGACATCGACAAGCGTTGGGGAGAGCTCGTCTACGACGCGCAGTGGTTCTCGCCCGCGGTGAGGTCCCTGGGCGCCTTCATCGAAGACACGCAACGGTATGTCTCGGGAGACGTGCGCATGGTCCTCCATGGAGGGCGTGCCGTGGTCACGGGTCGTCGATCGGACACGTCGCTGTACGATTACAACCTCGCCACATACGATTCTGGCGACAGTTTCGACCAGCACGCATCGAATGGCTTCATCGAGATTTATGGCCTGCCCAGCAAGGTCGCGGCGGCCCGCGACGTCAGATTCGGCAATGGTGTGGAGGTTCCGGACAACACCGTCGAGTGAGCGGAAGGTTTTCGGAGTTTTTCAAACGGCAACGAACGCGGGAAGGACGCACGCGCATGGAGGATCACTCACAGCACGAGGATGGACATCTGGCACTATGGGGAGGACGTTTCGCGTCCGGACCGTCGCCGGAGCTGGCGCGGCTGTCTAAATCCACGCAGTTCGACTGGCGTTTGGCCGACGATGACATAGCCGGGTCGCGGGCCCACGCGCGGGCTCTGGGCAGGGCGGGGCTTCTGACTCCCGACGAGCTGGAGCGGATGGAGGATTCCCTCAACGAGCTTCAACGTCGGGTCGACGATGGCTCCTTTGGACCCATCGAGGACGATGAGGACGAGGCCACTGCCCTCGAACGCGGACTTCTTGACATTGCTGGCGATGAGCTGGGCGGAAAACTCAGGGCGGGAAGATCCCGCAACGATCAGATCGCCACTCTGATCAGAATGTGGCTTCGTCGGCATTCACGTGTGGTCGCACGGCAGGTGCTGAATCTGGCTCAGGCGTTGATCTGCCAGGCGCAGAAGGCGGGAACGACGGTTATGCCCGGCCGCACCCATATGCAGCATGCCCAGCCCGTCCTTCTGGCGCATCAGCTGCTTGCCCATGTATGGCCACTGGTTCGCGATGTCCAACGACTGCGCGACTGGGACCGTCGCGTGGACGCGAGCCCATACGGATCGGGCGCTCTGGCGGGAACCACGCTGGGGCTCGATCCAGTGGCCGTGTCCCGTGAGTTGGGTTTTTCCACCGTTGTCGACAACTCCATCGACGGGACATCAAGCAGGGATGTCGTGGCGGAGTTCGCCTTCGTGGCAGCCATGATCGGCGTCGACATCTCGCGGCTCAGCGAGGAGATCATCATCTGGAATACCCAAGAGTTCGCCTTTGTCCGTCTCGATGACTCCTATTCCACGGGATCGTCGATTATGCCGCAGAAGAAGAATCCGGACATCGCCGAGCTGGCCCGTGGCAAATCAGGCCGCCTCATCGGTGACCTGACCGGCCTGTTGGCGACACTTAAGGGCTTGCCCACCGCCTATTCCCGGGATCTTCAGGAGGATAAGGAGGCCGTGTTCGACCAGGTCGACACACTTGAGGTGCTTCTCCCCGCCTTCACGGGAATGGTCGCCACAATGACCTTCGATCGCCAACGGCTTGAGGCCGAGGCTCCCACGGGGTTCGCCCTTGCCACGGACATCGCCGAATGGCTCGTCAAAAACGGTGTTCCGTTCCGGCATGCCCACGAGCTGTCCGGCGAATGCGTGCGGATCGCCGAATCCCGTGGTGTCGAACTGTGGGATCTCACCGACGAGGATTATCGAGGGGTCTTCTCGGGTTATCTCGACGCGGACAAGGCTCCGCTGGTCCGCGAGGTTCTGTCGTCCAGTGGGTCCGTGACCGCCCGCAACGGACGTGGCGGGACATCGCCGGCCCGTGTGCGTGAGCAGATCGCCGCGGCCCTGCATGGCATCGATGAGCTCACCCCATTTATGAATTCACAATGCGACGGATCGGCCTATCGGGCTCCCGGATCATTGGGAGAGTGAGCGTGCCGGGGGTCTTCCCCCAGCACGCCATCGGTCCTTATGCCTTCATGATTCTTCCGCGCGTCGTAGGTTGACGACATGATGCATGACGGGAGATTCCCGGAAGTCGCATCCCTTACAGTGTGTATTCCTTTCTAGGGGGTATTCCTTACAGCTGGTATTCCGCGTTTGGCGCCACCAACAACGCGTCGTCGTGGGTTCTTCCTGTGTGGATGGCCTCGTTGATGGCGCTGATCTGTCCGGAATCCACGGCATAGTCGCGTCCGTCGAGCTGAGCGATTGGTACGACCCATCCGCCGTGTGTCATATACAGGGCGTCCGCCTCCCTCAATTCGGATACGGGAAGTTTGCGGTAGCCCACTGACAGTCCCTCCTGACGCGCGTAGGCGAAAAGCTCCCGTTGCGATGTTCCGTGCAGTATTCCGATCCGTGGATCGGGAGTGACGAACGCATCGCCGTAGCGCGCGACGATCGAGGCGTTGGGGCATTCGAGCGTGTACCCATCCGTTGTGGTCATCACGGCGTCGTTGACATCACGTCGATCGCACTCGCGGTGAATCGACTGGTTGACCGCATAGCTGAGGGTTTTGGCCCCGTTGAGGAGCCATGGGGCCTTGGGCGCGATGTCGGATGCATAACCCCGTGTCAGGGACGTCAGGGTGAGGGGTGTGAGGGAGTGGAGACTCCCGCGGCCGTCAAGAAAGATCCACACGCTTGGCAGGCCGTCGCATGACGCTCCCACTCCGGTGCTTGGATCCATGCCTCGTGAGACGAGTATCCGCAGCATGGGTCCAGGCTCGGAATCGTCATATCGGCTGATGACCATCCGCACCGCCGAGGTGAAGGCTGATATGGACGGCTCTCGCATATCCATCATTCTGGCGGAATTGGCCAGACGTCTTAGGTGGTTCTCCAATGAGACCGGGAATCCCCTCCATACGGTTGTCGCCTCGAATATTCCGTCGCCCCGCAGAACGCTGAGGTCGAACACGGACACGGGAGTCTCCTCCGGATCGATGAAACGTATGGGCTCGTCGTCGGAGCCCTCAAACAAAGCGTGCGGATTTCCGATTCCCAATACGATCGCTGCCATGATGCCCCTTGTCTCGCTGTCTCGCTGCCGGTTTCGCCGCGGGTTTCGCCGTGCGTCTCTCTGCTGATTCCGTTATGGATGACTCCATGGAAACCGGCCACAACCATAGGTTCGCCATATTTCCGACGGGGAAACGCGAACGGGTGGGGACGGGCGTTTGGACGTGAGCCCGTCATGCGAGCGTAACCCCTGTTTAACGCGCTCCTTCTACCGTGTGCTCCAGCGGAGGAATGTGGGGCAATGAAGATGCAAACGGTGAAGGGAGACGCGGATGCCGGGAACGGACGTGCTATTGGGAAGGGACACTACTCCCGAGGCCGCGCGGGCGGCGTTCCGGTCGGGAGTCGTCCGTCCGACATGCGGGATATCCCGGGGGTACGCGCAGGCCAACATGATCATGCTTCCCCGCGAGTATGCCTATGATTTTCTTCTGTTCGCCCAACGCAACCCCAAACCCTGTCCGATTCTCGAGGTGCTTGACGAGGGGTCGCCGTTCCCGTCCATCGCCCGGGGGTGCGACGTCCGCACTGACCTACCCCTGTATCGCGTTTGGGAGAACGGTGAGGCCGTGGACACCGTCGATGACGTCGCCGGCCTGTGGAGCACGCATGACGATCTGGTGACTTTTCTCATCGGATGCAGCTTCACCTTCGAATTTCCCCTGATGGACGCGGGAATCCCGATGCGCCACATCAACGCTGGACGCAACGTGCCCATGTATGACACTTCCATTCCCTGCGCGTCGGCGGGACGGTTCTCATCCACGATGGTCGTGTCGATGAGGGGAATCCGGTCTGATCGTGTGGCCGATGCGGTGAGGATATCGGGATACTATCCCAGTGTCCATGGCGCTCCGGTGCAGGTGGGGAATCCGAGGTCCATCGGAATCCATGACATAAAACACCCGGACTATGGAGATGCACCCATCATGGAGGACGGCGACGTTCCCGTCTTCTGGGCATGTGGGGTGACCCCGCAGGCGGCCGTCATGGCATCAAAGCCATCCTTCGCCATAACCCATGCGCCAGGCCATATGCTCATCACCGATGTTCCCGACCGGACGTTCATGATCTGATGCGGCCATATGGGTTGACGGACGGACGCTTCGATAAGGAAGGGGCGCGACGATGCAGGTCGATCTGAACAGTGATATGGGGGAGGGTTTCGGACGGTGGTCCCTGGGGGATGATGCCGCACTGCTCTCGGTGGTTTCCAGCGCGAATGTTGCCTGCGGATTCCACGCCGGGGACCCCTCGGTTATGCTGTCCACGCTTGGGCTGGCGGAAAAGAATGGCGTGAGTGTGGGGGCCCACGTGTCGTATCGGGATCTGGCGGGATTTGGGAGACGATTCATGGATGTCGGTGCGGATGAGCTCACCGCCGACGTCATCTACCAGCTGTCGGCCATACGGGGCATGGCCGACAGCGTGGGCGTGGACGTGGGATACGTCAAACCGCACGGCGCGTTGTACAACCGCATCGCCGTGGACCCAGTCCAGGCGCGGGCGGTTGTCGCGGCTATACTGCGTGTGGATCCCAGTATGTCGCTTCTTACGCTTCCTGGTTCGGTTGTCGGTGACATCGCCGGGAAATGGGGGCTTCGAGTGGTCCACGAGGCGTTCGCGGACCGCGCCTACACCCCACAGGGCGCGTTGGTGTCACGCCGGCTTCCTGGATCGGTTATCACCGATGTGGATCAGGTGTCGTTCAGGGTCTCGCGGATGGTGCGTGATGGAGTCGTGACTGCCGTGGATGGAAGCGACATCCCCATACGGGCTGATTCCGTGTGCGTCCATGGCGACAGCCCCGGGGCTGTGGCGATGGCGCGGGCCGTTCGCGACAGGTTGTTGGCCGATGGTGTGGAGATTCGGCCATTCGTGCGGGCGGACGAATCACCGGATGGCGAATCACGGTGCGATGAATCACGGAGTGGCGAATGATCGCCGACGCGCGAATGATGCAGGTCGGGGAATCGGCGGTGCTCATCGAGGTCGATGGGCTGCCGGCCGTGATGGATCTCGCCGTACGCCTTCGTCAATGGGTGAACACATCTCCACTGGCATCCGACGGTGTGCTTGGCCTTGTTCCCGCCGCCAGAACCGTCATGGTCCGATACGATCCGGCGCTGCTGTCGCCGCGGGATATCGCTCGGGTTGTCGATGGCCGGGATTCCGCGACATCCACCAATGGCGTTCCCGCGCATGTCCCTGGTCGCGATGTCACGATTCCTGTGGTGTATGACGGGGAGGATGTGGATGCCGTGGCGCGGCTCTGGGGGGTGTCAGAACAGGCCGTGGTCGATTGGCATATGGCAGGTCCATGGACCGCCGCCTTCTGTGGCTTCGCCCCTGGATTCGCCTATCTCGCGCGAGTTGGGGGCGACGCTGGCAACCATGGGCGTGACGTCCCGCGTCTGCCGACGCCGCGGACGCGTGTCCCCGGGGGCGCGGTGGGATTGGCCGGGCGGTTCAGTGGAGTGTATCCCCGTGAGAGCTCGGGGGGATGGCGTCTCATCGGCAGGACGGATGTTGTCATGTGGGATGAGTCTCGGGATTCCCCGGCTCTGGTTCGGGCGGGGGATCGGGTGTTCTTCACGCCGGCGCGTGAGTCTGTTCGCGTCCCGTCGCATGTCGATGAGCCTCATGCTGTGGATTCTCATGAGGCTGCGTCTGATGATGGACGGTCCCATGCCGAGAGGACTTGTGCCACGGAATCATCTGCGGACCGATGCGATGCGGGCGGATCGCGACGTCGTGGCCTGATCGTCGAGATGACGGGGATGGCCGCGCTTTTCGAGGATGACGGGCGATCGGCGGGCGACATGGGGGTCGCCGATTCCGGAGCATTGGATCCTGTGGCTTTTCACACGGCGAACGAGCTTGTCGGGAACGATCCTGGAGCCGCCGCCATCGAGATCACCGCTGGAGGTGCGAGAGTCAAAGCGCTGGGGGATGTGGTCGTGGCCGTGGCTGGAGCGCCTATCCCGATCTCCATCGTCTCCGAGAATGGGATGGCGATTCCTGTTCTCGACCAACGTCCGGTCCTTCTTCTTGATGGCGAAAGGATGGTTCTGGGACATCCCGCGCGGGGCTGGCGCGACTATCTGGCGATTCAGGGCGGATTTCGCGTGGACTCCGTGCTGGGCAGCGCGTCAAGAGACACGATGTCCGGCATTGGACCTCGTCCGTTGGCTCGGGGGGATCTCGCCGAAGCTGCGGATGGAAACCATGCGACCGTGGGGAAGCCACTGGGCTGGGGCGTCTCATCGGATGGGGATGCATCGGATGATGGGAACACGTCGGATGGGGACGCTCCGGAAACTCTCGATGTGATTCTTGGTCCCCGCGACGATTGGTTCCTTCCCGACAGCGTCGCGGATTTTCTGTCATCGGTATGGACCGTCACCGCGCGATCAAACCGGGTGGGATTGCGATTGGCGGATGGTCCTGCGCTTCGTCGGACGGTCGGGCAAGAGATCGCCAGCGAGGCCACCGTACCGGGGGCCATCGAGGTACCGTCCGATGGAATGCCCGTGGTGTTCCTCCGGGACCAGCCGGTGACGGGGGGATACCCGGTGGTGGCCGTGCTGAGCACTGAGTCCCTGAGACGGGCGGGACAGCTTCCGGTGGGTGCGAGAGTCTCGTTTCGGCCCGTGGGGACGCGGAGTGACGCGGATGGTCGGCGGAATGGCGATGGATGTATTGATGATTCGGAAAGGGGTGGCCTCGCATGACGAAACAACCGTCCACTACGGAGCGTTCACGGATAACCAGGGTGCTGGTCGCCAACAGGGGGGAGATCGCGGTGCGGATCATCCACGCCTGCCATGAGAGCGGGCGCGTCGCGGTGGCGGTGTATGCGGATGATGACGCCGACGCGTTGTTCGTTCATCTGGCCGACGAGGCGTACTCATTGGAAGGTGATTCTCCCAAGGACACATATCTGGACATCGAAAGGTTGATCGGGGTTGGAACGCGCGTCCACGCGGATGCGGTCCATCCTGGGTACGGCTTCCTTTCCGAGAACGCCGATTTCGCGCAGGCGGTCATCGATGCGGGGATGGTGTGGATCGGTCCCCGTCCCGACAGCATCCGGCTGCTGGGAGACAAAGTGAGGGCCAGACGGGTCGCGGCGGAGGTCGGCGCGCCGATGGCTCCGGGGACCACCGAGCCGGTGGACGGACCATCCGATGTCATTCGATTCGCGCGGGAGCATGGTCTTCCTCTGGCGATCAAAGCGGTTCATGGCGGCGGGGGGAAAGGACTGAAGGTCGTCACCCGTGTGGAGGATATCCGCAATGCGTACCTGTCGGCCACGCGTGAGGCCAAGGAGTCCTTCGGCGACGGCGAGTGCTTCATCGAGCGTTTTCTCGATAGGCCACGCCATGTCGAGGTCCAGGTTCTGGGGGATCTCGATGGCCATGTGATCGCCGTCGGAACCCGCGACTGCTCGCTTCAGCGGCGTAATCAGAAGCTGATCGAGGAGGCACCCGCGCCGTTCCTGGATGAGGGGGTCTCCGGTCGCCTATGTGGTGCCGCCGTCGCGATATGCTCCCACGTGGGATATGTCGGGGCGGGAACCGTGGAGTTCCTCATGGATCCGGATGGGACCATGTCGTTCATGGAGGTCAACACCCGCATCCAGGTTGAGCATGCCGTGACGGAGGAGGTCGCCGGGATCGATCTGGTCAAGGCGCAGTTCGACATCGCCGAAGGGGCGTGCGTGGACGGGATGGATATCAAAGGACACGGCCACGCGATGGAGTTCCGCATCAACGCCGAGGACCCGGCGCATGGTTTCGTTCCCTTTCCTGGCAGGATCGACGGTCTTCGGGTTCCCAGCGGTCCGGGAATACGATTCGACACGGGAATCGAGACGGGGTCGGTGGTTTCGGGAAGATTCGACTCACTGCTCGCCAAGCTTATCGTGGTCGCCCCCGACCGTTCCTCATGTGTGTCCCGTGCGAAAAGGGCCCTCGCTGAACTTGAGATCGAGGGCGTTCCCACGGTGGCTCCCTTCGACCGGGCGGTTTTGGAGGACGATGATTTCGTTTCGGACGACCACCTTGGCGTTTACACAAGATGGATCGAGGAAAGCTTTCTATCGCGGACCGACGTGGACGATCTTCGAGGGCCGGATCCCCGGCGCGATCCTGGTGCTGATGCCGTGACGAGGACATGGATCGAGATCGATGGGCGCCGCAGGGAGATCGGGATTCCTTCCCGTCTTCTGTCGTCGGCTAGGAACGCCACGCATGCCGAGGGCGACGGCGGTGTGTCGGACGGCTCTTCGAGCCACCGGCATGGCGACATCGTGGCGACCTTGACAGGGACGGTCACCTCGTGGCTTGTCGGGGAGGGGAGCCGCGTCGAGATGGGGCAGCCGGTTGCGACTCTTGAGGCGATGAAGATGGAGACCCAGGTGACTGCGCCCCTGTCGGGGTCCATCCACAGGACGGCATCCATCGGTGACCTTGTGGATTTCGGCGGCTCGCTGGGGCATATCGAATGACGGTGGATGACGGTGCCAAGGGGCCATGGACCATGCGGTGGATCGAGGAAAGGGGTCGATTGGGATGATATGGACTCGCGGTGTGATGAGTCGTGGCCGAGCGTTGCAGCGTGTCCGCGGCGCCGGCGATTGGCGGTGGTACGGGCGCGTGGCGCGGATACGGGATCTTGCGGCGCATGACGTTGGCAGGGGCAGCGAAACGTTGATGACGTTCTCTCGCGCCGATTTGTTCCGCGCGGCTCGAACTCTTGCCACGGGAGGGGCGAGCCGGGCTTTGGTGGTCACGGGGTTCTACATCCCCGCCGCCCAGGAGCCCGCCGCCGAATCCGATGGTCCCGCGGGTGCCGTCGAGATATGCGCGGCACTGAGGGCCTTGGGCGGTGATGGGTGGATGGTGAGCGATCATTGGTGTGAGCCTGTCGTATCCGCCGCCGCGAAAGGAATCCTTCCCCAAGACCGTGTCCTCATCGCGCCACGTGAGGAGGGGGATTTCGACCCATGGATGGAGTCGCTCCGGAATCTTGTCCGGAAGCGGGGCATTGATACGGTCATCTACATCGAACGTGTGGGACCTTCCCGGGATGGGAGTCCCAAGAACATGCGAGGAGTTGATATCCGCCAATGGACGGCCCCGTTGAGTCGGCTCACCGAACTTGGCTTGCATACGATAGGTATCGGCGACGGAGGCAATGAGATCGGCATGGGACGCATCGATTCGCTCCCCATCGAGACGGTTGTGGACCATGGCGTGCAGATCGTCTGCACGATTCCCACGCAGGAGCTCATCGTCGCGGGAACCTCCAATTGGGGAGGCCATGCCCTTGTGTGCGCCATGAGGGCGATGGGACACACCGAGCTCGATCCATTCCTCGATGTGTCGTGGCATCGTGGCGTTCTCGACAACATCATGCGCTCCGGAGGGTTGGACGGGGTGACGCTGATGAACACCCCCACGGTGGATGGACTCACCGAGGATGATTACTACCATGCGATCCGCGTGTTGTCGAACGCCGCTCGATGAGCCGCCCGCCCGTCATGTGGCGGGAGAGCGATGCGGATGCGGTGGCGGTTTCCGAGTGCGTGCCTCGCCATGATCGGCATCCGCCCGCACACGTCCCTGCTTGTCCCATATGGGCATGGCCGTCCCGGATTCCGCGCATCTCTCAGAGCCGCGCCATGCAGATGTCTGCGAACCTCAGGGTGAGGTCACGGCAGATGCGGGTGTTCTCCGCATCATGTCGTCTTCCCTCGCGCAGCACCTCGTCCCAAAGGAATCCATCGTCTTCGACGCGCGACCTGTCCTCGTCGTCCCATGCCTCCACGTTCGCCGCCCCCACTTCGGGGTGGAACTGGAGACCCCACGCGCACGCGCCCATGCGGAAGACCTGCACGGGAGATCGTGACGATCGAGCCAGAATGACGGCCTTGGAGGGTGGCGTGGCGATGTGGTCCACATGGTTCTCAACCATGGGGAAGACGTCAGGGAGAACCGAGAGCAGGGGGTCGTGCCTCGCCTCCGGGAGCGCCTCGATGACTGTCATGCCATGCTCGGGCGGCAGTGACCGGTGCAGCACGGTGCCTCCGGTCACATAGGCCAGGAGCTGTCCGCCCAGACATATGCCCAGATAAGGAATCGAGCGCCGCAGGGCCTCTGCGATCAGACCGCGCGTGGCTGGAAGCCAGGGGAACCGTTCGTCATCATCGGGGAGTGGAGCTCCTCCCAGAACGATCAACGCGTCGAATTCATCGAGACTGTCCGGTAGACCGTCGCCACCGAAGACCGGCTGTATCTCGAGCCCGTGCCCCTTCAGCCAGGGATCCATCCTCCGCAGCGACGATGATCGTGAATGGGTGACGACCAACGCGCGTATAGGGCGGAAGGACAATGTCTGGACCTTGGCCGGAGTGGTCGGGGTCATGCTGATCGAGCAGCGGCAGCGGAGCGCGCCGCGTCCCGTCATCCATGACAGGTCGGCTGGTGAGGAGGATCTCTCGCCCATGGTGGAAGCGCCATCGAGCGGAAGCTCTCCATCATCGGCCGGAGCGGCGTCGGCCTTTCCACGCACTTCGGTGGCGTGGCGGCGCGAAAGAAGATCCATGAGTCCGTGGGCCCGCTGCTCGACGTCCTCGTCCTGAAACACGTTCCCGGAGAGAATATCCGTAAGAGACATCAGCGCCTGTCGACAGGCCGTTTCGGGCTTGCCTCCGGAATGTCCACGCTGCGCGGAGCCCAAAGCTCCCATGACGAGATCGATTCTCCGTCTTGCGGCAATGGTCTCGCTCCATAGGAGCGGGGCGTTGGAGGATCGCGGGAAGGCCAGATCGTCCAGGATGATGTCGAACGCCGGTGCCGCGACCACGGAGGGCGTCGAATACCTGCCGTTCGTGAGAACAACGAGTCCAAGGGAGGATGCGGGATGCCACCGCATGTGGGATCCATAGCCCGGATAACCCCCGGAATGGGAGATGATGACGCCGAATCGTGGATCGTGCTCCACTCTGAGTCCGTAGCCATAGGATGACGCCAGTGGTCGGGACGGCAAGGGAGCCCGTGTGGCCGGAGATGGGCCGGTGGATGGAGTCGATGGCGGCATCATCGCCCCGATCACCGTGTGGTCGACCTGCATAAGACGTCTCGCACGTCGCGGTAGAGGGCCCTTATCGGCTGTCTCATCGTCCTCGAATGCGGAGCAGAGCCATCCGGCCCAGATCGAGATGTCGCGCACCGAGCTGATCACGCCTCCGATCCCGCTGAAGGCGCCGGGAACGGTGAAGGGCTCCTCGATCCACTCCTTTTCGACGCCCTTGTGGAATCCCCGAACCAGAAGCTCCGGTGGGTGGTCCCTGTAGTCGTACGAGGTCTGGCGGAGTCCCAGAGGTTCCATAAATGAGCTTCGAATATACTCAGCGGCATCCATCCCCGTGACGCGCAGCACCACATCGCCAAGTATCGCGTAGCCCAAATTGGAATATCCATATCCCTCACCGGGAGAGAACACGGTTCGCACACCGGAGGCGATGATTTTCCGGAATCGCTCGACGGGAAGCGACTCCTGCCGGTCCGCCCATGCGTCATCCGTCGGCAGACCGGATGACATGGAAAGAAGGTCGTGGATGGTCACGTCGCGGTCGTCGGCACGGAAGCGGCGAAGATTGCGCATTTCGGGAATGATCGAGGACACCGGTTCGTCTATGTGGACGAGACCGTCGGCGGCCAGCCGCATGATGGCGGCCGACGTGAAGCTTTTGCTCATCGACGCGATGCGGAACCGCATATCCTCCGGACCCCAGCCCGAGGGCGCGACGACATCCGGTCCGCCGGATCCCACATGGATCAGTCCGCTGCGGTCGAATACGCCATACACATAGGATGGGCATCGCCGGTTGCGGATCAGGGAGGACATCAGATGGTCGACCTCGTCGAAGATTCCTTCGGATGCTGCTGTGGTCGAGTGGAGCGTCGTGGCCGAGTGGAGATGGGACAAGGATGCAAGGGGCGCAGAAGGACCCTGATTCACTTCGTGATCCTCGGTCATCCGCGCATCTCCCTATGGTCGTCTTTAGTGGTCCGCCGTCCGCGAGAGCTCAATCGTCAGAGACTAGGGCCGTCTCATTCCATAGAAGTAAACGATGTGCCGTCTTGACGTGGTGCGATTTTGACGTGGTGCGGTTATGCATGGTCCCGTTCTGGCTTGGAGCGGACCACGCTGGCCCGCGGGTTCCCGGAATGATTCGTTCTGGCCGTGGTTCCGCGTGTGGGGCGTGGCCGGTGTCCTCGTTCGGCCGTTTTTCGGGTATTCTGGTTTGAGTCGTTCGCGGATTGCCTATGGATGGGAGATGCAGGAAGTATGGCTCGTGTCACTGGTTTCGCCGAGGCGGGATTCGGAACCCTCATGGAGGAGTTGCAGTGGCGGGGTCTGATAACCCAATCAACGGATCCCGATCAGCTCGCCGATGCGCTGAACGGCGACCCGATCACGTTCTACTGCGGTTTCGATCCAACCGCGGCATCCCTCCACGTGGGCAATCTCGTCCAGCTCATCATCATGCGTCACCTTCAGGCTGCGGGACATCATCCCATCGCCTTGGTAGGTGGCGCCACGGGACTGATCGGCGATCCCCGGCAAAGCGGGGAGCGCATACTCAATCCCAAGGATGTGGTCGCGGGATGGGCTGACCGCCTGCGCTCGCAGATTGGTGGCATACTCGAGACGGCCGGCGGCAACCCCGTCCGCTTCGTCAGCAATTATGACTGGACCGCCAGTATGTCGGTTATCGATTTCCTGCGGGATGTGGGCAAGAACTTCCGCTTGGGAACCATGCTCGCGAAGGACACCGTGGCCCGGCGTCTGAATTCAGAAGAGGGCATCTCGTTCACCGAATTCAGCTATCAGGTCCTTCAAGGAAATGATTTCCTCCACCTGTTCGACGAGTACCACTGCACTTTGGAGATCGGCGGCTCGGATCAGTGGGGCAATCTCACTTCGGGGCTGGATCTCATCCGCAAGGTCAGGGGCGCAAACGTCAATGTTTTCACGAGTCCCATCATCGCCGACGCTCAGGGCAGGAAATTCGGGAAGTCCGAGGGGAACGCGGTGTGGCTTGATCCGGCGATGCTCAGTCCGTACCGTTTCTACCAGTTCTGGTTCAACCGTCCTGATGAGGAGATGGAGAACCTCCTGAAGGTTTTCACCTTCCTTCCGCAACAGGAGATCGAGCGTCTGGTTGGTTTGTCGGTGGAGCGTCCGGGGGCTCGTGAGGCCCAGCGGGAGTTGGCGTGGGAGGTCACCAGTCTGGTTCATGGCGAGCATGCGACGAAACAGGCGATCGAGGCTTCGGCCGCGCTGTTCGGCCGTGGAGACCTGTCGTCGGTGGACGCAGACACTTTGGAGTCGGCCGTGGAAGGTCTCGTGTCGGATGACGGAGAGTTCCCGCATGCCAAGGCTGGCACGCGTGTGGCTGAGGCCGCCGTGAGCGCCGGGCTGTTCCGATCTTTATCCGAGGCGCGCAAGACCATCGCATCCGGAGGGGTCTACGTGAACAACAGCCGTGTGGAGGATCAGGATGCTCTTCTTTCCGACGGCGATTTCCTCTCGTCGCGTTTCGCCTTGATCAGAAGAGGAAGGAAGTCGGTCGGCGTGGTCGAGCGTATTTGACCCAAGCGTGCGGTCCCCGTCCAGTCGCGCCGGCGGCGGGCGGAGCGGAGAGTGGTGCGGAGAATGGCGCGCCCGCTTCCTTCCACAGGATATCGGTCGGGTGGAGGAGCCGGCAGAATTCCACACTGGACGGACCCTCATCAATCAATCATCGGAATGGAACGACCACGGGCGATCAACGTGGTTATCGTAGTTAGCAATCATCATCAACGTAAGGAATGGCAATGGCTCAGGAGCACGGAGAATCTCACGAGGGTGGATCCCATTCGCACGGATCATCGCGCGATTTCCATGGCGGGCGGAGGCCGCAGTCACGTTCCGGTCGGGGTTTCGGACCTCGCCGGGACTCAAACGGAGGCGGTCGTGACGGCAGATCGTCCGGGTATCGCGGACGCGATGGGGAGCATGGAAACGGTCACGGAGGCGAAGGACATCGCTATGACGATCGTCCGCGTGGAGACCGTTCCCATGGCGGGGATTCCCGCGGAGGGTCGTTCCGTCGCTTCGACCGTCGTGATGACAGGCGTGATGGGGATCGTCGTGACGATCGCCGTCAGA
>NZ_CASEXV010000016.1 GCF_949292005.1 uncultured Bifidobacterium sp.
ACCACCACCGATACCCTAGCCGTTCTGTTCACGCCATCCTCCGAAGCATCGCCATACCGATCAGTCCGTATCGAACACCCATAGCGGATCATCCGTCATGTGATGCGAGCGTCGTCGTTCATGCTGGACACCGTCGCCACGTTGGATGAACGTCGGCGCAAAGTCTCCTGAACGATTGTCGGTCCCGGCTCAAGCTGCGGTTTGCTTAGCGATGGGCAACATGTCACCGACAAGCAATGACGTCCGCACGCGAATACAGGCATCGTGGGTGCGAGCATCATCCATCAACGCCGCCAAGAGAAACGTCACTTCGGCGAGATCAAGTCCAGCGGGTTCGGCACGTCGCTCCAGACCAATGAAGACGATTGGTCGGAGCCCTCGTGCCGGCGTGGTACTGGTCGTTATCGGTGAAGCACGAGCGGTAGATGCGCAACATGATGAGAGCATCGGCGAGCAGCGTCAGGCCCGCTATGGCCGCGAGGACGACGAACTGGTATTTCGCCGCCTGAAGGGGATCTCCACCGGCAATGACCTGACCGGCCATCATGCCGGGAATCGTGACGATTCCCGCTGACGACAGAGAGGCTATGGTCGGCAGCAATCCGAGGCGCATCGAGGAGACGATGGACGGACGCGCGCATTCCCATGGTGTGGCACCCAGAGCCAGCATGGTGCCGATATGCTCGCGGCGCTCATCCATGCTTTCGTAGAACCGTGTCATCGCCACGGCTATGGCCGACACGCAGTTGCCGAGCATCATGCCGGTCAACGGCAGCAGAAGCTGGGGTGAATACCAAGGATCGGGCCGGACTATCAGTTCCGCCACGACGGCGACCATGACCACCATGGTCACCGTCAGGGTGAGGAATACGGGAAACGCCAATCCGCAGGGAATCCCCTGCGCCCGTGACAGGGTGATCTGCACGGCAGCCACAAGCATGATGAGAACCAGACCGAGCACCAGCCACGGGTTGTCCGCACGGATGATGAAACGGATGATCAGTCCCATCGCGCACAGCTGGAGAAGAGCGCGCAAGGACGAGAGGACGAGGGACCGACCGACACCGAGGTGCAGGGCCGCCGACACCAGCGATGCCGCGACGGCCATGCCGAGGGCGATCATCAGACCAACCAGATCGATGTCATAGCCTCCTGCAGTCATCTCAGAACGCCGTCCTTTAACGTCAGAATCCTGCATGCCAGTCCGTCCGACGACCGGTGTCGGACGCGCAGAACGGCAACGCCATGGTTCGCCGCTGCACGAATCGCCTCACCGACTTTGGCGGCATTCGCATCGTCAAGGCCCGCGTCCACCTCGTCACACAGCAGGACGCGGGGACGGGTCAGGAGCGTGCGGCACAGGCAGACGCGGGCCGCCTGTCCACCGGACAGATCACGGGATGGTCTGTCGAGTTCGATGTCCGAGCATCCCACACCGTCGAGTGCTCTTCTCATCATTGTGTTGGAGGGACCGTCAGGAACGCTACGACCGAAACGCAACCGTCGCCTCATTCTCACGATCCAGCCAGCTTCGTTTCCGATATGACGCACCGAATAGGACCATGGGTCCCGGATGGCGTCCGCAACCGTCGTACCAAGAAGAATGGGCTGTTGGGGAAGGTAGGACACCAGTGCCCGCCACCGCTCCGGGGAAAACGTCGACGCATCCCGTCCCATCAGAGTCATTCTGCCTTTGGCACACGGATTCAACCGAGCCAACGCCATCAGCAGACTGCTCTTGCCAGCTCCGGAAGGACCCGTCAGGTCTGTGACGCTGCCTTCCGGCAGACCCAGCCGAAGACCCTGGAACACCGGCGTCGCATTTCCTCGGGAGGGCATGACGCAAGTCATGTCGTCCGCGCTCAACAGATATTCCATGTGCGCCAGCTTATGCCGTATCAGCTAGCGTGCGCCCCTGCGTTTCCCCGTGGAGCATCCCACCGTTTCCCATAGTCATCTGACGTATCCGCAACGAACTAAGCTGACAGACGTCAATCATCGAGCTGTTCCACGCTTGGCTTTTCGCCGCCGGCATGGACGCATCGGTTGACGCTTACGATGTGAGCACTGAAGAACGCGCCTTGATGTCACAAGACATGCAGATAGAAGCAATCAGGAAGTATCAGGAACACATCGGCAACGATCTTCTCACTGCGATCTATTCCATGTCCGAATGCGAATGCACCGGACGCTCACGCCTCCAGTGATTCCCATCAAGCGCGGATGACGGGACGGGTAGTGCCCGGTTTCTTGCGCACTGTGTTTCTCGCCTGCCTGTGCGCGTTTTAGTTCGATGTGTTCATGGTGTCGCCGAGCCGGTACATGTCCAGGTAGCGGCGGGTGGACCATTGCCTGCTGGTGACGTATCCGGTTCCGGCGGTGACGGGCATGAGCGCGCTCTGACCGTCGGGGAAGCTGCCGGCGACGCGTGTGTGGCGGCGAATCTCGCGATTCAATCGTTCGATCATGTTGTTCGTACGGATCCTGCGACAATGCTCGCGAGAGTGGCCGCCCAACAGGTAGGTGGTGGTCTCGCCAATGCCCCTCCCTAAGGCATTTGGCGGCCTCG
>NZ_CASEXV010000017.1 GCF_949292005.1 uncultured Bifidobacterium sp.
CCCCACGTGCTATGAGGAGAAAGAAGAGAGTCCATGCCAGGATCCAACCTCACAAGAACCGAGGCGGAGGAGCGTCGGGAAGTCATCAAGGCTCCCGTCGGCTATGAGGTGCGTCTCGACCTGACCCGCGGTCCTCGCGATTTTGAATCCGTCACCAAGATCACCTTTGACGCCGTCGCGGGATCGTCGACCTTTCTCGACCTCATCGCCGACGACGTGAAGGCCATCACGCTCAATGGAGTGGGATTGAATCCCCAGACGGCCTATGCGGACGACCGCATCCAACTCGACGATCTGGAGGAGCGCAATGAGGTGACCGTCACCGCGTCCTGCCGCTACTCCACCACCGGCGAGGGTCTCCATCGCAGCGTGGATCCCTCCGATGGGAACATCTACCTCTACACCCAGTTCGAGGTCCCGGACGCCCGCCGCGTGTACGCGGTTTTCGACCAACCCGACATCAAGGCGGTGTTCCGATTCTCCGTCATCGCCCCGGAAAGCTGGACGGTTCTGTCGAACAAACCTGTGGAGTCCACAGAATCCATGAATGGCACCACCGAGCCGGACACGCTGGGCGACCGGCCGCAGGAGGGCATCACACGGTGGACGTTCGAGGCCACTCCAGTCATGAGCTCCTATCTCACGGCCGTCTGCGCAGGACCCTACGCGGGATGGCACACCGAGTACGCCAATGAGGACGGCCGCACCGTGCCGATGGGCATGTACTGCCGACAGGCGCTGAAGGACGCCTTCGCCAAGGACGTCGACTACCTGTTCGACGTGACCAAGAAGGGCTTCGCGTTCTATGCGAAGACTTGGGGAGTGCCCTATCCCTATGCGAAGTTCGACCAGATCTATGTGCCCGAGTACAACGCGGGCGCGATGGAGAACATCGGCTTGGTGACCATCCGCGACCAATACGTCTTTGAATCCAAGGTGACCGACGCGCTCGCCGAGCGAAGGGTCGTCACCGTCCTCCACGAGCTGGCCCACATGTGGTTTGGCGACTATGTGACGATGAAATGGTGGAACGACCTGTGGCTCAATGAGTCCTTCGCCGAGTTCACCTCCACCTTGGCCACCGCCGAGGCGACCGATTGGACCGACGCATGGGCCACCTTCAATTCGGGCGAGAAAAGCTGGGCGCTGCGTCAGGATCAGCTTCCCACCACGCATCCGATTGTGGCGCCGATCAACGATCTGAACGATACCTATGTGAACTTCGATGGAATCACCTACGCGAAGGGCGCGTCCGTGCTCAAGCAGCTCGTGGCTTACGTTGGACGCGACAGGTTCTTCCAAGGAATCAACAATTATCTTGAGCGCCATGCCTACGCGAACGCGACGTTGTCCGACCTGCTGTCCGAACTGGAGCTCACATCGACCAGGGATCTGACATCCTGGAGCCGGCAGTGGCTGGAGGAGCCGGGGATTACGACCATCGCGGTCGACGTGTCGCGCGCGGACGACGGGTCCATTGACCAGCTGGTCCTTCGACAGACCGCGGACAACCCCAACTCGTCGCTGCGCGTCCACAGGATGCGTCTGGGATTCTACGACCGTGACGATTCCGGCGCGGTTCGTCGCGTGGGAAACATCGAACTTGATGTCGACGGTGAGTCCACCGTGGTGGAGGCCGCACATGGGCGTCCGCTTCCGGACTTTATACTCCCCAACGATGATGACCTGACATACGCGAAGCTTCGTTTTGACGAACGCTCCCTCGCCTTCGCCGCGGAGAATCTCGGCGCGTTCGACGACGCACTCGCGCGTTCGGTTGTCTGGCTGAGCCTGTGGGACATGACCCGCGACGGCGAGTTCCCCGCGCGCCGTTTCATCGACATCAGCCTCGACGCACTTGCCACCGAGAACGAATCCACGACCTTCCGCTATGCGCTCGCGCAGATATCCACCACGGCGTGGCACTATGTCGATCCGAATCATCGTGACGATGCGGTGCGTCATGTGGCATCCAGCCTGTGGACGCTGGCCGCCAACGCCGAACCCGGATCGGATGAGCAGTTCCAGCTGGTGAACGCCTATCTTGGGTACGGCGAGCCGGGTGACACCGAATTCGCCGCCCATGTCCGCGGTCTTCTCGATGGTTCGGTGGTCCTTTCCGGTTTGGAGATCGACAACAACCTGCGGTGGGCGATCGTCACGGCGTTGTCCCGTGTCAATCTGGTGGATGATTCGGACATCGATCTGGAGCTCGCTCAAAGGGACACCACCGAGAATCGCGAGTTCGCCTTCGGAGCCAAGGCCGCGCATGGAACGGCCGAGGCGAAGAGCTGGGCGTGGGATCAGGCCCTGGGCAACGACGAGCTGACGAATATGCAG
>NZ_CASEXV010000018.1 GCF_949292005.1 uncultured Bifidobacterium sp.
AACCAAAGTCGGCGGCACAGTGACCCTTACGGTGACGGCTACAGGGAAAACGACGGGGAAGTCTTTCTCCACTACGGTTACATACACAAAAACCGATCGTCCTACCCAGACGTTGTCGAAATACTATTCGACCAATGCCGCCGGTTATGGTGTTAAGAAGACCATCTCGGTTGATGGCGATATCTCCGACTGGACCAAATCGATGATTATCGCGCAAGGGACGGCGAACGATGACCCCAGGGTTTATCGTCCGAATTCCATGTACGAGGTTCCCATCGATCTCTATACGTTGTATGGAGCTTATGATGACAACAATCTGTACCTGATGTGGGAAATGACCAATGTTCAGGACGTTGTAGCCCCGAATGACAACTATCCCCTGTCCCAAGGAACTCTGTACAAGAACATGAACGTCCCGTTCTACATTGCTCTGGACACGGGTGACTCCTCAACACGGATAGGGAACAGCGCCAAGACCTCCACCGATGGGACTCTGTGGGACTCAAACATTTCGTTTGAGCAGAATCTCAACAAGATTGTCGCCATTTCGACCAATGGCGCGAACGGCCCATGGATATATGGAGGAAATTCCAGTGGGCTCAATACCACAGCTGAATATGGTCCAGCTGCGGATACGAAGACAGGAACCAAGAAGTCTGGAATCGTATTCAAATACGGTCAGGGCATCCTGAGCAACAACGTCTATGGAATCAACGGCGCGTATGGGGCAAATGGTGGTCGAGTCGTTGGAGATCTCTCCAAGGACAGCTCGGACTGGGTTGATTTCAACACCAAAGGCCACGATTCGAAGACGATGGACTTCCATTACGAGATGTCCATCCCTCTTTCTGAGCTGGGGATAACGTCATCCCAGGTGTCCTCAAAAGGCGTCGGCGTTCAGCTGGTAGCCACCATGGGCATGTCCGGCATGGATTCTCTCCCGTATGATCTCACTGAGAACGACAATGCCGATCAGCCTGATACCCAATCCCAACCCCAGAACAGCTACGAGAAGTCCGATGCGGACGACTTCACTGTTCCCTTCGCGCGCATTGGCGCTGCCAGCGATTCTGATGATGGCTCAGGTGACGGTGGATCCACTGATGTGCCAGTGACGTCTGTTGCGATTTCTGGGGATGGCGTGTCCAATGGTGCGCTGTCGCTGGTGAAGGGCAAGTCGGCTCAGCTGTCGGCTGCGGTGAGCCCGTCGAACGCGACCAATAAGACGGTTTCGTGGAGCTCGTCTGACGCGTCGGTGGCTTCGGTGACGGGTACCGGGTATGTGACGGCCGTGAAGGCCGGTACGGCCACGGTCACCGCGACCGCGGGCGGCAAGAGCACCAGCATCACCGTAACCGTGACCGATTCCGGTTCCGGCGGTGGTTCTCAGGGCGGTGGTACGACCACATCCTCGAACTACCTGTATGTCAAGAAGCCAGCGGGCTGGAATAGCGTGTATGCCTACATCTACAGCGGTGAAGGCTCCTCTGCCACAAGCAATGCGAAGTGGCCGGGCGAGGCGATGACCGCGATGACCACAGCAGACAGCTGCGCTTCCGCCGGCACCTACCGTATCGAGGTCCCGAACCTCGGCACGGGCACGTACCGTGTGATCTTCTCCGATAACGGCAACAGCTCCAACCGCTACCCGGCTGACATGGCCCCGGGCCTCGAGTTCACTCGCGGCACGGCAGCCCAGTGGGACGGCTCGTCCACCACCATCGAATCCGTGACCTGCAAGACGCCTGATGTTGCGGTGTCGTCTATTGCGATCTCGGGTTCTGGCGTGTCCAATGGCGCGCTGTCGCTGGCGAAGGGCAAGTCGGTGCAGTTGACTGCGTCGGTGAGCCCGTCGGATGCGACCAATAAGACGGTTGCGTGGAGTTCCTCGGATGCGTCGGTCGCTTCGGTGACGGGGACTGGTTACGTGTCGGCTGTGAAGGCCGGGACGGCGACGATCACGGCGGAGGCGGGCGGCAAGAGCGCGTCGGTGAGGGTGACGGTGACGGAGCCGTCGGCTGTGAAGCAGCCGATGGATGTGTGGTATAAGCCTACGTCGTCTTTGGTGTCTGCTGTTCGTGTGTGGTATCGTCTGCTGTCGAGCAATACGACGGGCTTTGTCGATCTGAAGCCGGCGTGTGACGGGTATTTCACCGGTAGCATCCCGGATGCGAAGGGTGAGCGGGTCAAGCTGGTCGTGGAGCTTGGCGCGTGGTCCTCCAGGTGGGATGTGAAGGGCACGTCCGGTTG
>NZ_CASEXV010000019.1 GCF_949292005.1 uncultured Bifidobacterium sp.
CCGCGGTGATTGGCGTGGGCCGCCGATGTGGTCGCGTCTCACCGCCAGAAAGGAGTCCATGTATGGTGACGCCACGGAATGCCTCCAATCGTGTTGGCCTTATCGCCGAAAAGATCCGGGCGAGAAAAACGGCGCTGGGAATCGAGTTCGGCTCGACGCGCATCAAGGTCGTCCTCATCGACGACGAGTACGAGACGATCGCCGCGGGAGACCATTCATGGGAGAACCATCTGGAGAACGGGTTGTGGACCTATGGATTGGACGAGGTCTGGTCGGGCGTCCAGGACGCTTACGCCTCGATGGCCCACGATGTCGCAACGGCCTATGGCGAGAGCTTGCGGAAGGTCGGATCCATGGGGTTTTCGGCCATGATGCATGGATATCTGGCTTTTGACGAGTCCGATGATCTTCTGGTCCCCTTCCGCACGTGGCGCAACACCAACACTCATGAGGCGCATGAGCGGCTGATGGATCTTTTCCAGGTCAACATTCCCGAACGGTGGTCGATAGCCCATCTCTACCAGTGCGTTCTTGACAACGAGCCGCACGTTTCCCATATCGCCTTCATGACGACGCTGGCGGGATACGTCCATTGGCGTCTGACCGGGCGCAGGGTTCTGGGAGTCGGCGACGCCTCGGGCATGTTCCCCATCGACCCGGACACGCACGGCTGGGACGCGGCCCTCATCCGTCGTTTCTCCGATCTTCCTGAGGTCGCGGGGCAGCCGTGGAACATCGCAGACATCCTTCCCGAACCACTTGTCGCTGGCCATGAGGCCGGAACACTCAGCGCGGACGGCGCGCTGCTGCTTGATCCGACGGGGACCCTCCAACCCGGAATCCCGCTGGCTCCTCCTGAGGGGGATGCGGGAACGGGCATGGTCGCCACGAACGCCGTCCGCGTGCGCACCGGAAACGTCTCCGCGGGAACCTCGATCTTCGCCACAGTGGTTCTTGACCATCCGCTTGAGCGCCTCCATCCAGAGGTCGACCTCGTCGCCACTCCAGCCGGCGATCCCGCCGGTATGAGTCACGCCAACAACTTCACGTCGGACCTCAACGCGTGGGTGCGGGTTTTCGGGCAGTTCGCCAAGGCCGTGGGACTGACGTTGGACGCCGGCACTCTATACGGCACGCTGTTCCGTGCGGCTATCTCTCCGGAGGCCGACGCCGATGCCGGAGGTCTGCTCAACTACTGCTTCTACTCCGGCGAGTTCCTGGCGGGGATCGAAGAGGGGCGGCCGGTGTTCGCCCGGGGTCCCGAAGCCTCCATGACCTTGGCGAACTTCATGCGCGCGCAGTTGTTCGGAGCGTTCTCTCCAGTGAAGATCGGCATGGACATCATGACGAAGGACGAGGGCGTAAAGGTCGACTCGCTGGTCGGGCACGGTGGCATCTTCACCACTCCCAAGGTCGCGCAGAAGATTCTCGCGGCCGCGTTCGACACGCCCATCAAGGTGATGTCCACCGCGGCCGAGGGCGGAGCGTGGGGAATGGCCGTTCTGGCCGATTATCTCTGGCATGCCGACGTTCCGTTGGCCGACCATCTTGACGAGCGCGTCTTCGCGGGCTCCAGATCCACGGTGGAGGGGCCCGATCCTGCGGACGTGGCCGGCTTCGAGGAGTTCTTCGCGAACTTCATGAGGGGCCTGCCCATCGAGAAGGCGGCCATCAACGCCATTCCACTCGAAAGATAAACCCCCGACGAACAGAATTCGGCGGGATTCCGAGCGTGTCTTCGCACCCGCGCCGTATCAGACCTGACGCACATCATGAAAGGGAATACGCTATGACAACTCTCACCAGAACAACTCTCGCCGATTACGGTCCCGAGGTCCGCGCCGAGGTCAAGCAGGTACGCCAGATCGTGTCCGACCTCCACCAGCAGCTTCTGACCTGGAATCTCGTCGTGTGGACCGCGGGGAACGTCTCGCAGCGCCTTCACACCGCGGATCTCATGGTGATCAAGCCCTCGGGTGTCCGCTATGAGTATCTGACGCCCGGATCGATGGTTGTGTGCGATCTCGACGGCAACGTCGTCGACGGAACGGAGGCGCCGTCGTCCGACACGGCGTCGCATGCCTACATCTACCGCAATATGCCCGACGTCTACGGCGTCGTGCACACGCACTCCACCTATGCCACCGCCTGGGCCGCCACCGGGAGGAACATCCCCTGCGGTCTGACGATGATGGGTGATGAATTCGGTGGTCCGGTTCCGGTGGGTC
>NZ_CASEXV010000020.1 GCF_949292005.1 uncultured Bifidobacterium sp.
CCGCGCTCCCATGGAAAACGGATCTTTTCGCGGAGCTCATACACCGTGTGGTGTCGGTGTGCCAGCCGGCCAGAATCCCCGTGACCGCGAAGATCCGCGTGGGAATCGACCACGAGCATGAGACCTATCTCGACGCCGGGCGCATCGCCGAGGATGAGGGATGCGCGGCCGTCACCCTCCACGCGCGAACCACGGCGGAATACTATGGCGGGCACTCCGACTGGAGTCGCATAGCCGAACTGGTGCGCGCACTGGACATCCCCGTCTTCGGCAACGGGGACATATGGGGAGCCGACGACGCCGTGGAGATGGTTCGACGGACCGGCTGCGCGGGCGTCGCCATCGGTCGCGGATGCCAAGGACGGCCATGGATGTTCGCCGACATCCGCAACGCCTTCGCGGGAAGTGACGAGCGGGTGAACCCCACGCTTGGTCAGGTCGCGCAGGTTATCCTTCGCCATGCCGCCATGCTCGTCGAATTCTATGATGGCGACGAGCGCATGGCCGTCCACGACCTGCGCAAGCACATCGCCTGGTATCTCAAAGGCTTTCCCGTGGGAGGGCAGACACGACGCCAATGCATGGAGGCCGAAAGCCTCGATGACGTGCGCAGGGTCCTCGATACGCTCGACGCGCGGGCCACGCTTCCTCCCAGAATCGTGGACGCTCCACGTGGTCGCACCAGATATGCGCGGAAGGTGCATCTCCCCTACGGATGGCTCGACTCACGGACCACGACGCACGCGCAACGCGAGGAGCTGTTCGGAAACGATCCCATGGATGCGGGATATTGACACGGGAATATTGACACGAAAAAGGATGTGGCCGGCGCGCATGCGGCGTACCATGGCAAAAATGGGAAAACACGGCCATGCAACGCGGAATAGGCGATCTGCGTGATTGTTCTGCGATAGAGTAGGCGTAACCGTGTGAGTGACAGGAGACAATGGTGAGCGAGATTGCCCAGACTGACAATTTCAACGACAAGACCAACATCAAGGTCGTCGGGGTCGGTGGTGCAGGCGGAAACGCCGTGAATCGCATGATCGCCGACGGGTTGCAAAACGTTGAATTCGTGGCCGTCAACACCGATGCGAAGGATCTGCTGAGGTCGGACGCCAACATCAAGATATCGCTCAGCGACGGTTCCAGTCGTGGTCTGGGGGCGGGCGCCGATCCCGAAAAGGGAGCCAAGGCCGCGCAGGATCATCAGTCCGACATCGAGGAGGCCGTCAAAGGCTCCGACATGGTGTTCGTGACCTGTGGTGAAGGTGGCGGCACCGGCACGGGGGCAAGTCCCATCGTCGCCCGTGCGGCTCACCAGCAGGGGGCTTTGACGATTGCCGTCGTCACACGCCCGTTCTCCTTCGAAGGTCCGCAGCGTGCGGCTTCGGCCAGGCTGGGAATCGAGAACCTCCGCAAGGAGGTCGACGCGCTGATCGTCATTCCCAACGACCGGCTGCTTGAGATATCCGACCGCACCATCGGCATCATCGACGCATTCAAAACCGCGGACACCGCCCTGCTTGCGGGCGTTCAGGGAATCACCGACCTGATAACCCTCAACTCGTACATTCACGTGGATTTCTCCGATGTCAGCGCGATTTTGCGTGGAGCGGGCACCGCACTGTTCGGCATCGGATCGGCGCGCGGCGAGGACCGCGCCACCCAGGCGGCCGAGATCGCGATCAGCTCGCCTCTCCTCGAGGACAGCATCGAAGGCGCGCACGGGGCGCTTATCAACGTCGCGGGGCCCACCGACCTCAAGATGCAGGAGGCATCCGCCGCCGTCGAGCTGGTCCGCAAGGCCATCCACCCGGAGGCCCAGATCATCTGGGGCCTCGCCCTTGACGACACCTACGGGGACGAGTTGCGTGTGACCGTCATCGCGGCCGGATTCGACTCCGAATCACAGAAGGCGAGCGAAACCTCGAAGGCCGATAAGCCCGAGATGGAATCCTCCCCTCGTGATGCGGCGCCAACGAACGCCGCCGCTCCCGTGTCCGAGCCTGCGCCGGTCCAGAACCCGCTCGATGATTCGACCCCCGAATCCACGCCCGCGGTGTCGACGCGGCCGCTGGACGAGACAAGCGAGCATGAGGTCATATCGTCCGGGGACCTCGGGGATCTCGATATACCGGATTTTCTGCGCTGAACGCGCGTTAGGCGAAAGGAACTCGCATGGCAGGGTTTATGAAGAACGCGATGTCCTATCTTGGCATGACGGATGTCGTAGAGGATGAGGACCTCGTCGAGCCGGATACGGATGAGGGACAGTCGTCCTTCGACTCGGACCGCACCTTCACGCCTCTCGCGGGTTCCACAGGCACGCCGGCCGCCGGTTCGGGCCGCGACACGAGCACCCCGTTCCCCAATCGCGTGAACAGAATCACCACCATCCATCCCAAAACCTACGAGGACGCCCAACTAGTGGGGAGGGCCATCCGTGACGGCGTTCCCGTCGTGCTCAACCTCACCGGCGTCTCTGAGGCTGTGGCCTTCCGCATCGTGGACTTCTCCGCCGGGGTTGTGTTCGGTGTGCGGGGCTCCATCGAGCGCGTCACGCCCAGGGTCTTCCTCCTGAGTCCCGCGCAGGTGAACATCAAGGTCGAGGAGTCGAAAAAGAAGGCGTCGTCAGGGGACCTTTTCTCCGACTGAATCGTTTCGAGTCGTTCCGGCTGAATTGACGTTGTTGGCTCATTCTCTTCCGGCTTACCGGCTCATGTAGGGTTGGATTCATGTTTTTCTATCTCATCGCGCGGATCGTCAACTCCGTCATCGGAATCTACATGACGATTCTGATCATCAGGATGGTGTTGGACTGGATCGCCGTGCTTGCTCGCAACTGGCACCCCACGGGCATCATCCGTGACCTCATCGGAATCGTCTATCAGCTCACCGATCCGCCGCTGAGATGGCTGCGCCAGTACATCAAGCCGATATGGTTCGGATCCTTCGGTTTGGACGTGAGCTTTATTGTGCTCTATTTCGCGCTATACATTCTTCAAATTCTGATTTAGACGGTCATATCGCCGCAAACGCTGTGACACCGCTGGAAGCATCGTGCTAGCATTGCGAAGGATACCGTACACAGCGAGGCATCGTGCCCAAAGCGAGGTGTAAGACAAATGGCTCTGTTGACGCCGAAGGATATACGAAAGCATACCTTCCAGACCGTCCGATTCAAGGAGGGTTACGATGTCGATGAAGTTGACGATTTCCTGGATCAGGTAACCGAAACCATCGAGGCTCTCGGAAAGCAGGCCGTGCAAGGCTCGGGGCAATCCACCCAGTCGCTCGGCGCTGATGTCGCCGCGCTCAACGGCAAGATCGCCGAACTGACCACACAGCTGCAGTCCGCCCAGGAGGAGAACTCCCGGCTTAAGGAAACCCAAGGGACGCAGGCGTCGCAGGTCGACGCCGCCAAGCTCACCGAGGCCGAGGAAAGCAACCGGGCGCTGTCCGCGCAGAACGAGCAGCTCAAGGCGCAGGTCGAGCGTCTCGGAACCCAGGTGGACCAGCTCACAGCGCAGGCCGCGGACGCCGCCGGAGCCAAGGAGCTTGGACAGCAGCTCACCGCCGTGCAGCACGAGCGCGACGAGCTTCGCGTCGAGAACCAGCGTCTCGCCAGGGATCTTCAGGAAGCCAACACCAAGTTCCGGGACGCGCAGACCGAGGCGTCCAAGCTCACCGAGGCCGTCAGTCAGCAGTCCGGGAAGCTGCAGGACGTTTCGCGCCAGCTTGAGGAGGCCCGCCAGCGTGAGGACCAGCTTCGCGCCCAGGTGTCGAAGATGGAGCCCAACACGGAGACCGGAAGCCTCCAGAAGATCGCCGGAGCCGCGAACTCCGCGTCCTCCGAGCCCGAGCGCGCGACCGCGATGCTGACGCTCGCGATGCAGCTTCACGACCAGTACGTCGACAAGGGCAAGGCCCAGGCCAAGGAGATCGTCACCACCGCGCAGAACAAGTACGACAACATGGTGTCGAAGGCGAACGAGTACTCGACCCGCACCCGTTCCGAGGCTGATGAGTACAGCAACCAGACCCGCGGAAAGGCCGACACCTACTCCAAGAACGTTCACGCCGACGCCGATGCCTATTCGGCGAAGACTCGTCAGGACGCGGACATCTATTCGAAGAACAAGCGCACGGAAAGCGACACCTACGAGGCCGAGGTCCAGCGCCGCGCAGCGGAGTACGATTCCAAGACCCGGTCTGGAGCGGATAGCTACGCTCAGCAGGTCCGCGAGAACCTCGAATCGCAGTCCAAGGTCATCGAGAGCAACATCCAGGGACTCAAGCAGTTCGAGGGCGAGTACCGTTCACGGCTCACCGACTTCCTCAACCAGCTTGTCGCCCAGGTCTCCGACACCAACAGCTTCAACAAGGTCGACCAGAGCAAGAACTGACCTGTAGAATCTGACTCATGTCGCACAATTTACCAAGACGGCCGCGCGTAAGAGCGGCCGTCTTCGCATGTCTGTCCATCGTTCTTCTCGCAGTGGACCAGTCAACCAAGATATGGGCTCAGCAAGCGTTGGCCGGAGGTGAGAGCATCCGCATCATGCCGGGGCTTTCCCTTACGCTCGTGCGCAATCCTGGAGCGACGCTGGGGTTGGGGTCGTCGAGGACCTGGCTGATATCCCTTGTGGCCATTCTCGCCTGCGTGGGGATCGTTGTGCTGGCCACGCGAACCGACTCCCTTGTCTGGACCATAGCCCTCGCGATGGGATTCGCGGGAGCCCTGGGCAACCTCATCGACCGCATCGTCCATGCCACGGGATTCATGGACGGCAAGGTCGTCGATTTCCTTGACTATGGATGGTCCGTGGGAAATGTCGCCGACATCGCGCTTATGGGAGCCGGAGTGCTCATCGTGATCATGGTCGTGTCCGGAGTGCCGTTCACCGTGTCCGCGGATGCCGATGCCGGCCGCGGCGGCGGACAAGGGGAGGACCAGGGTCGATGAGTCATGTCGCCCCCGCACCGGACGCCCTGATAGGGCGTCGATTCGATGTCGCCGTAGCCAAGATGCTGGGAGTGTCCCGTACCAGGGCGGCGGAGATCATCGAAACGGGTCAGGCCACCGTTCTGGGGCGTCCCATGACCAAGGCCTCCACGCTTCTCGACGGCGACATGGTAGACATCGATCTGGTCGAGGAACGGGAGAACGTCGAGCCTCCCGCCGAGGATATGCCCATTGTGTACGAGGACGACGATGTGGTCGTGGTCGACAAGCCCGTGGGAGTGGCCGCCCACGCATCGGTCGGATGGACCGGCCCCACCGTTCTGGGCAGTCTGCGCCGCAGGGGAGTGCACATTTCCTCGTATGGGGCGCCCGGCAGGGAGGGGATCGTCAGCCGGTTGGATGTCGGCACAAGCGGTCTGATGCTCGTATGCAAGTCCGATCTCGCCTACAAGGAGATGAGACGCCAGTTTTCCGAGCATGAGGTCGTCAAAACGTATCATGCGCTTGTCCAAGGCGATCTGAGGGAGGACAAGGCGACCATCGAGGCCCCCATCGGACGCGCCAAGGTCTCGGACTTCCGATTCACCATCACTCCAGCCGGGAAGCCGGCCATCACTCACTGGGATGTGATTCGCAGATACGGCGAGGCGACGCTCGTGTCCGTGAATCTGGAGACGGGGCGCACCCATCAGATCCGCGTTCATTTCTCATCCATCGGCCACCCGCTCGCCGGCGATCCGATGTATGGAGGCAATCCGGTTCTCGCCAACAGGCTCGGCCTCACACGGCAGTGGCTTCACGCGATGCGGTTGGAGTTCCGGCATCCCAGCACGCATGTGTGGACCACCGTCACGTCCACGTATCCCGCGGATCTTGCGCACGCTCTGGACGTGATGTCGTCCACGCGCTGACGCGCCAACGACGCCAATGCGCGCAAGGCCGGAACGGGAGCACGGCTCTCCTGAGGTCAGATCGCACCGTTATGGTGGGAGGCATGGCAACCAGTGACTCGTTCGTGCAGCTGCATAACCACACCCACTACTCGTTATTGGATGGCGCGTCGAAGATTCCGGATCTGGTCGCGCGCGCGAAGGAGTTGGGCATGACGTCGGTGGGAATCACCGATCACGGAAACATGCATGGCGCGTACGAGCTGTGGAGCACCGCCGTCAACCAGAGAATCAAGCCGATCATCGGAATCGAGGCCTACGTCACTCCGGAGACGGCGAGGCAGGACAAAACCCGCGTGCACTGGGGTACCGAGGCGCAGCGCTCGGACGACGTGTCCGGCGGAGGACTCATCACCCACCTCACCTTGTGGGCCGAGAACGACCAGGGCCTCGTCAACCTCATCAAGGCATCGTCCGTAGCGAACCTCGAGGGACGCGTCATGCGCTACCCGCGAATGGACAAGGAGGTGCTCGCCACATACTCGAAGGGCGTGATCTGCGGATCGGGCTGCCCATCCGGAATCATCCAGACCCGTCTTCGCCTTGGCCAGTACGATGAGGCGCTGCGCGCGGCCAAGGAGCTGCAGGACATCTATGGCAAGGACAACTTCTACATCGAGCTGATGGACCACGGACTGTCCATCGAAACGCGAGTGACGAAAGACCTGCTTCGGATAGCGAAAACCATCGGAGCCCCCCTGCTCGCCACGAACGACTCTCACTATGTGCATGAGGAGGACCGTCGCGCGCAGGACGCCATGCTGTGCATCAACTCCGGATCGCGCCTCGACGATCCCGAGCGTTTCAAATTCGACGGCTCCGGCTACTACCTCAAATCCGCTGAGGAGATGCGTGCGCTGTTCAAAGAGCTTCCCGAGGCCTGCGACAACACCCTCGAGATCGCCGACCGGTGCAACGTCATGTTCGACGACCACGAGGACGGCGCGTTCATGCCCACCTTCGACTGTCCCGAGGGGTGGGACGAGACCTCGCTGTTCCTTCATAAGGTGGAGGAAGGGCTGGAGAACCGCTATGACGGTCACCCCTCGATGGAGGTGCTGCATCAGGCCGACTACGAGTGCGGCGTCATCTGCCAGATGCAGTTCTGCGGATACTTCCTCGTCGTGTCCGACTACATCAACTGGGCCAAGGCCAACGGCGTGATGGTGGGACCCGGACGAGGATCGGCGGCAGGATCCATGGTGTCCTACGCCATGGGCATCACCGAGCTTGATCCCCTCAAGCATGGCCTGATCTTCGAGCGGTTCCTCAACCCCGAACGCGTCTCGCTGCCCGATATCGACGTCGACTTCGATCCCGACGGCAGGGCGCGTGTGCTGGATTACGTCGCGCACAAATACGGCCGCGACAAGGTCGCCCAGTGCGTGATATACGGAACCATCAAAACCAAGCAGGCATTGAAGGACTCGGCCCGCATCATGGGATACGAGTTCTCCGTCGGCGAGCGCATCACCAAAGCCCTGCCGCCCAGCAAGAACGGCAAGGACGCGAGTCTCAAGGACATCTTCGACCCCACATCCAAGCGCTACGCCGAGGCGAGGGAATTCCGCGAGTTGGTCGAATCCGATCCGGACGCGAAAAGGATCACCGAGGAGGCCAAGGGCATCGAGGGGCTGATTCGTCAGACAGGAGTGCACGCCTGCGCGACGATTATGGGATCCGATCCCATCACCAACACCTCCCCGTTGTTGGAGCGCACGGACGGCACCATCACCACGACCTTCGAATACCACACCTGCGAGACGCTGGGACTGGTGAAGATGGACTTCCTGGGGCTGTCCAACCTCACGGTCATACGTGACACCCTGACGAACATCGAGCACAACGGAAAGGAGCCGATCGACTACACGAAGATCCCGCTCGACGACAAGGAGACATACCAGCTTCTGTCGCGTGGGGACACGCTTGGCGTCTTCCAGCTGGATTCCGATGGCATGAGGTCGCTGCTCAAAACCCTCAAGCCCGACAACTTCAACGACATATCGGCTCTTATCGCCCTGTATCGTCCAGGACCGATGGATATGGATTCGCACACGAACTACGCGAAGCGCAAGAACGGTCTGCAGAAGATCACACCCATCCATCCCGAGGTGGAGAAGCCTCTCAAGGAGGTTCTCGACGAGACCTACGGCCTGATCGTCTATCAGGAGCAGGTGCAGTCGGCGGCCCGCATACTCGCCGGATATTCCCTGGGCAAGGCCGATGTGCTTCGACGCGCGATGGGCAAGAAGAAGCCCGAGGTGCTGGCCAAGGAGAAGGTTCCGTTCTTCCAGGGCATGAAGGACCACGGCTATTCGCAGGAGGCGGCGCAGGCGGTGTGGGACGTCCTCGTGCCGTTCTCCGGATACGCGTTCAACAAGGCCCATTCCGCGGCGTACGGTCTGATCTCGTATTGGACGGCCTACCTCAAAACCCATTATCCGGTGGAGTTCATGGCTGCGCTCCTGCAGAACGAGCGCAGCAACAAGGACAAGACTGCGTTGTATCTGGGCGAGGCGCGGCGCATGGGCATCAAGGTGCTGCCGCCGGACGTCAACGAGTCGATACTCGAGTATTCCGCCGTGGGGGATGTCGTGCGCTTCGGTCTGGGCGCCATCCGCAACGTCGGGGACAAGGCGGTGGAGGACATCGTCAAGGAGCGCCAGAGCGGTCGCGGCAGGTTCGTGAACTTCATGGACTTCATACGTCGCGTCCCGCTGACGGTTCTCAACAAGCGTCTCATCGAATCGCTCATCAAGGCGGGGGCCTTCGATTCCATCGATCCCAACCGCCGTGCCCTGTTCATGATCCATGAGCCGGCCATCGACTCGGTCGTGGGGCTCAAACGCAAACAGGCCGAGGGGCAGTTCGATCTGTTCGCCGATCCGGAGGGGGAGTCCACCGCGGACGAGATGGGCGACGCGATGGTCACCATCCCCGATATCGACGAGTGGGACAAGAAGACGAAACTCGATTTCGAACGCGAGATGCTGGGCCTGTATGTGTCCGACCATCCATTGAGTGGAATGACCGCGGTGCTCGCCGGATTGCGCGAGATGTCCATCGCGCATCTGATCGACAGGGCAAAAGCCATGTCCGACAACCAGCAGGTCACCATCGCAGGACTCGTCACAGGCGTGGACCGCCGTGTCTCACGCAAGGGCAATCCCTGGGCGATCGTCACCGTGGAGGATATGGAAAGCTCCATCCAATGCATGTTCTTCGGCAAAACCTATCAGGCGGCATCACAGCAGCTGGTGGTCGACCAGATCGTGCAGATTCGCGGCCAGATCGAACTACGTGACGAGACGGTGAGCATGCGCGCGGTGGAGATGAAGGTGCCATCGTTGGAATCGGCTGATGAGAAGCCCATCGTCCTCGCCCTTCCGCGGCCTGCCCTGGATCGGATCCGCATGGGGCAGCTGCGCGACGTGCTTCATGGGCATCCCGGATACTGCGAGGTGCGTCTCGTCGTCGGCGACGGGCATGGGAACGCGACCATGCTGGTGCTTGGTGATGCCTTCCGCGTCAGACGGGACACATCGCTGTTCGCGGAGATCAAAACCCTGTTCGGTCCCAACTGTCTTGCTTCGGCCTGATTCTCGGGTTTCCGGTCATTTCAGATTGGCGAGCTGCGAGGGAAGAGTCCGAAAGAGGTCCGTACGGGCATAGACCACGTTCAGAGAGAATTCCCTGCCGTTTTTCCAAGGGGTCCATGTGGTGCCGATGACATAGCGGTGATAGTCGTCGACGTCGTATCCCCAGCGGCGTATGTAATAGTCCGCGCTTGATCCCACGATTACCTTTGGGGCCTTGCCTCGACCGCATGCCGCGATTTCCTTGCCTGACTGCTTTTTTGTGGGCAGGCTTTGGGACTGGAACGTGTACCCGCGGTACGTGCATTCGACTATGTTGCGTGAGAAATAGGGATTCGTGGCGCTGACGATTGTGGAGTGCGCCCGTGTGTTTTCGCGCGTTCCCGTAAGAAGACCGAACTGTGAATCGTCGGGGCTCGGATGATACCAGGTGACCAGCCAACGGTCGCCTGAACGTTGATATCGAGAGACGAACGCCGCCATTGCCCGGGATCCGGAATAGTCATATCGGATATCGGTCATGGAGGATCCAACGTTCCAGCTGATGCTGGGAGCGAGGATCATGGCGGGGATCGCGATGGCAAGACCGCGTACGACATATCCGTGAGGATCAAGGATTCTGGACAGCCGGGGATCCTCGACGTGGGGCAGCAGCCATCCCGGAATGTCCGCTGTGCTCCACGGACGCGAATCGAGGTCGATCCACAGGGCTGTGATCAGGAACGCGAACACGATGCCCAGATGGTGGCCGGCGATGTAGACCGTCGCGCTCAGCGAGAGCATTGCATAGGGGATGAGAAGGACGGGAAGGTTGTGCCGGACCCGCGACACGTGTACGAGAAAGATCCAAATGACCAGACTGACCACCGCGCAGGCGGCGATTGTGCTCCATGACATCGAGTCGAAGAAGTCGATGGTGTCCTTTGCGTACGACGTGGTCATGCTTTCGGAAGGTGCGGCAGTCCACATCAGCGCGAACCGTTTGAGATAGATTAGCGGGGACTGTCTGTCGGACATGGCGCTGGCGTCAGCGGCCGGCACCACCATCAGCGCGGTGGCGGCTCCAACCGCCAGAAGGCAGGCGAGTGGCCCGAAAGCTGCGCGGACATGACGACGGATGGCGGACGCTTTCATGGTGGGCGTGCCCACGGTTCCGGGCATCAGCATCATCGCAATCCATGCGAGTGCGAAGCCGCATGCCAGGGCGAGGCCGTAGGTGCTCGTGAGACTGAGCAGACACAGAGCTCCCGTGAATCTCCATGGATGCCGGTCCCGCGTCTTCCAGAAGATGGCGGTGAGGAACAGCGCAGACGTCAGAAGAGCATAGGGCCGCGAGATCACTCCGTACTGATAGCAGAGGAAGTAGGTGAAGGGCAGGAGGATGACGGTCACTGGTGAGAAGGGGGATCGAAGGACAAGCAGGATGATCATCAGCGCGGCGCTGAGGAACTGGATGGATTTCAATCCCACCTCGTACGGGACTCCCAGCTTCGCGGGAATCGAGAGGATAAGCCACCACAACGGCGGATGCCCCTCATAGTGTGGACGGAGCAGAAGGATGTCATGGTACGAGCTGTCCCGCGCGATCAGCCAAGCTTGGGCCTCGTCGAACCAAGGCTCGTGGAACACCATAACCGTGGCGATGAGCGCCAGATACGCGATGATGACGAGC
>NZ_CASEXV010000021.1 GCF_949292005.1 uncultured Bifidobacterium sp.
AGCCCATCATGCGCGAGATTAAGATCATGAAGAACGAACAGCGGCATGCGGCTGTTCATCAGTTCGAACATTATTCTCTTCTCGCCGGCGATGCCCGCCTTCAACCGCTCGATACGATCGACAAGCGCATCGCGATCGGTTCCGGCCGCTCCCGTGTCGAGGCGATCCTCGAGAGCGTGCAGACGTCGATTCGACTCATCACCATCCATATAGACGACCGGGGCATCCATTGTCGTTCCCCGCAACGCATCCATCAAGCCCATGGACAAGCATCCCCCATCACATCACGGACGGAAACGCCCGCATCTCCCAATACCGGACCAGTGGCCCAGACCAATGGTAGCGCCGATTCGCGGGCGGACTTCCCTTCGTCCCATTAGTCATGGCATCGGCACGTCCATGCATTCCGGCAGATGGCTGGTCCCGCCATGATGACAACCCCAGACTTCGGCGATAGCATCGAGCGTGGATGGGAAACCATCCGGACATTCCAATATCAAAGGAGATATTGCCATGAGAACGATACTGTGTTCGCCGGGAACGTACATCCAAGAAGCCAACGCCTTGTCGATACTCGCCGACAACTGCGAAACCCTGAGTCCCAACGGGGCGTATCTTATCGTCGACCCCTTCATTGACGACACCTATCACGATTCCATTGTCTCCAGCTTCACGGCGGGGGACCTTCCATACCACCTTGAGCGTTTCGGAGGGGAATGCTCAATGTCCGAAATCGACCGCCATCAATCCCTCATCGGATCATGCGGCGTGGTCGTGGGCATCGGCGGCGGAAAAACGCTCGACACCACCAAGGCCGTCGCACACTATCTGAACCTCCCAGTCATCATCATGCCAACCGCCGCATCCTCGGACGCCCCATGCTCCCGCCTGTCGGTGGTGTACACGGATGACGGCCAGTTCGACCACTACCTACCGCTTCCCAAGAATCCCGACATGGTCATCATGGACACGGCTCTCATCTCCCATGCGCCAGTGCGTTTCCTCGTCTCGGGTCTGGGCGACGCGTACGCAACCTACTTCGAGGCGCTGGCATGCGAGAAGTCAAACGCCATAACCATGACGGGAGGACACGCCACCAACGCCGCCCTCGCGCTCGCCAAGCTCTGCCACGACATCCTCGTCGCGGACGGCCCCAAAGCGGTGGCTGCCGTGAAACACGGAATCCTCACGTCAGCGGTCAACAACATCATCGAGGCCAACACTCTTCTCAGCGGTCTGGGGTTCGAAAGCAGCGGACTCGCGGCGGCCCATGCGATACACGATGGGCTGACCGCGCTTGAGGGAACCCACAAGTATCTGCACGGAGAGAAGGTGGCCTACGGCACGCTAGCGCAGTTCGTCCTCGAGAATCGTCCCGAGAAGGATGTTCAGGAAGCATACGGATTCTTCCGCACCGTGGGACTTCCCACCCGCCTCGCGGGGATCGGCATAGCCGACGCGACGGACGAGGATCTTCTCAGAGTCGGGGAGCTCGCCTGTTCGGATGAGGACACGATGTCGAACATGCCTTTCGAGGTAAGTCCTGTGGATGTCGCGGGAGCGTTGCGCGTCGCCGACGAGATCGGAGTTTCCCTCGCGTAGCCGAGTCTTATCCACGGCGATGGGCCCGGTTGAACGCACAGATATATATGCGACACTGGGCCCATGCCCTTCACAACCACACTAACGGCCGCTCTCACGACCACCTTTCCGGGCCGCGTCGAATCCGTGCTCCACACCATCGTGGACGCTTCCACCACCGCCACACCGGCTCTCGACCAGACGACAGTGACGAGATGCTGCGTCGTCGCACTTCTCGCCGTTATTCTCACACCCATTTGGCACATCACACGCAACGCCATAACCATCGCTCATGAGGGCGGCCACGCGCTTGTGGCGTTGCTCTGCGGACGCCGCGTCAATGGAATACAGATGCATTCGGATACCTCGGGGCTGACGGTGAGTCAGGGCAAAAGCCGCGGCATCGGGCTTCGCCTCACTCAGTTTGCCGGCTATGCGGCACCGGCGTTGTGGGGACTCGCCTGCGCCGCGCTGGTCTCTCATGGCTATTCCACCGCGTCCCTGTGGCTTCTTGTGGTTCTGCTGATACTGATGCTCCTGAAAATACGCAATGCCTATGGACTTCTGGCTGTGGTCGCGGCCGGGGCGGGTGTGGTCGTTCTCTCATGGTGGGGAAGCGCCGATCTTCGATCCCTGGCCGCCCATGTGCTGGCATGGTTCCTTCTTTTCGGCGCGATCAGACCGTTGTTTGAGCTCATCCACCAACGGCTCACGGGTCGCGCCGCTGGATCGGACGCCGACCAGCTGGCCACGACGGGAGTGCCGGCCGGATTGTGGATCACCGTGTGGATGGCGATGTCAGTCGGGGCATTATGGCTGGGATATGTCTGGATGCTGGCGCTGTGAGCGAACATCCGTCGGCACCACCCACGCACAGGGCGCCGGTATGGCACACTCGTATGACACAACGAGTAAGCCTGACACAACGAGTAAGCCATCCATCCACGCAGCCACAAGCCCATCCGGGAGGATCCGTGTCCCAGCACACCGTCGATTTCACGACCATCTCCACAGAAGGGCTTGAATCATCGCCCGTCGCCGCGGCGCTTGCCGGTCTTCGTGCCAACGAGGCCCGGTATTTCATGAACAAGTACGGCCACGCCTTCACGGTGAGTCCGGCTGAGGAGGCTCCGGAGACGATGGACTACGTCAACCGCATCCTCAGCAGCGAGCGCGACATCGTGTTCTCCGCCCGGCCATTGGAAACCTCGTGCTTCGAGGTGGGCGGCATGGCCGTCACCTATGTCTTCTATGAGGACGGATTGTCGATCAACATCATGTACGACCTTGCCGATCCCAAACGCCGCGCGGTGGGATTGAAACTGTCCGAGGGGATGCCGGTCCCCGCGGAGCTTGAGGGCCGTTTCAAGTTCGGCCATCAGAAGTCGCGTCTTGCCGGCGTGATCCGCGGCTCGTACTTCATCATCAAAGGCGAGTACGCGCAGAAATAATCACGTCCGAACGGTGCTACCGCGTGGTCCGATCCAGTTTGGCCGTCCCCTCGTCATCGAGTTTGACGCTGCTGTCGGATTCGCGTAGATAGACGTCACCATTGGACCGCATCCTCACCACGCCTCCGGCGAACGGTCTGACCTGAACGAGAAGGATGATGTCGTCGTCGCCGTCGACGTTCCGGCACGGTAGCCTCCTCAATCCAACGGTCGGTCGCGGATCGCATAGCTCCACGGGTATGCGTTCGAAATCCTCGACGGGATAGGCTCCCTGCCTGCGGAAACCTGTTATGCTGCCGTCATCCTCGATTCCGACGGCCACCGTTCCCCCGCCATCATTGGCGAAGGCGATGATGTGACGGGCGAGGCCATCTGGTCGCAGGCGCGCGCTTTTCCTGTCGAAGTGCTGCCCCTCACGCAGACGCGTGTAAGTGGATGCGTCCTCGCATGATTCTTCTTTGTCGTTATCGGCTTTGTCAGCTTTGTATTTGTCCGCCTTGTCCGCTTTGCCCGCCGGATCCGCCATAGGACCTCCCTTCCGGTTCTCGCGACCTCCTGCGATGCGCGGCCCCACGGCCACGAGCACGCGGCGACCGGCTTCCAACCACAGCCAACTCTACCCGCGCCACCCACAACGAAGGATGTCGGAGTCCGCCTCCACGAATCGGCAAGGAATCATGCACGAGACATGCTCGTAACATAACAATCGGAGAAGGGAAACCGCACGTTCCTAGGCTGAACGCATACGGGAATCCGGTGTGATTGATGACGAGTGATTGGGAACTCGAGATGAAGGCACGTTCCGAATCGAACCGTCGAGTTTGACGCCACGACGAGGCTGATGACAGTGGCGACGCGCGCCGACGATCGAAAGGGGCAAGGTGATGATCGAATCGGCCGCACGACGTTTGGCTCAGGAGCTGGTGGACCATCGCGAGGGGATCAACCGCGAGCTCAGCCGCAATGGAGTGCGCTTCGGCATCTACAAGGATGGCGAATACCATGACCGTCTCTTCCCCTATGATCCCATCCCCCGCATCATCGAATCGCAGGATTTCACGGTGCTGGAGTCCGGTCTCAAGCAGCGGGTGACGGCTCTGAACGCGTATCTGTCCGACATCTACTCGGACAAGCGCATCGTCGCCGACGGCGTGGTTCCCGAGGAGTATGTCTACACTTCCGCCGGTTACTTCCCCCAGGTCAATGGGGTGATCCCACCGGGAGGCATTTTCGCGCACATCGCCGGAGAGGATCTGGTCCAGGCCGAAGACGGGCACTGGTGGGTTCTTGAGGACAACCTGCGCATCCCGTCGGGCGCGAGCTACCCGTTGTTCGTCAGAGACATCGAGCGCAGGATCTGCCCGCGTCTTTTCCGCGACGTGAAGGTCCGTGACAACCGAGAGTATCCGCGGCTTCTGCGCAAGTCCATGGATTTTGTCTCCACCGAGGGTATTGCGGTGGTCCTCACCCCGGGAAGCCGGAACTCCGCGTTCTTCGAGCACGCCTATCTGGCGGAGAAGACCGGATCGGTCCTCGCCTTCCCGGAGGACCTCGAGGTCGTCGACAACAGCGTGTATCTGCGTGATTATGCGGGGCACCGCTATCGGGTCGGCGTGGTCTACCGGCGTCTGTCCGACGAGTATCTTGACCCCTTCGCCTTCAACCCCGATTCGGTGATCGGTGTGCCCGGGATCCTAGCCGCCTACCGCGCCGGTAACGTCGCCATAGTCAACGCGCCAGGAAACGGCGCCGCGGACGACAAGGCCATCTACTATTTCGTGCCGGACATGATCCGCTACTATCTCGGCGAGGAGCCGATACTCGACAACGCGCCGACGTATATGCCGATGTTCGAGAAGGACCGTCGCACCGTCCTCGACCGTATGGGAGAGCTGGTCATCAAGGATGTGGCCGAGGCGGGCGGCTATGGCGTGGTGTTCGGGTCAAGCCTCGACGCGGGCCAACGGCGGGACCTCGCCGACAGGATCGTTGCCGAGCCTCGACGGTTCATCGCGCAGGATGTGATCCAATTCAGGGACATCGACGTCGTCGATCCGCTGACCGGCGAGCGCAGCCCACGCAAATGCGATCTGCGGGCCTTCGTCGTCACCGGTCAGCAGACCCACGTCTGGTACTCCGGATTGACCAGATACGCCTCGACTCCCGGGCGGATGATCGTCAACTCCTCACAGGGTGGAGGCTTCAAGGACACGTGGGTTCTGGGCGACGACGCGCTCTCCACCGCCCGGGACGTCGCTCCCGCCCTGGCGTCTCTGGCCCGGTTCAGACATCGTCCCGTCTCGCCGGTGACGGCGTCCAAGGCGGACAACTTCTTCTGGCTGGGCCGGTATACCGAACGCGTATACACCACGCTCGAGCAGTTCTTTCCGTTCTACGACCGGGTCATGGACACCGATGTGGACGCCTTCCGCCCGTTCGCCAAGGCCCTCGACCTTCCCCAGGACTTCAAGGACTTCGACGCCTTCATCGACAGCTTCCTGTACGACGAGTCCATCCAGGACTCCATACGCAGCTCGATGGGTTCCGCCTTCCGCAACGCTATGATCCTCCGTCCGGAGCTGGGCTCACGCCTTCTGCAGCATGTGGAGCTGGCATTGACGACGACCATCGCCGGATCCCACGAGCACGGCACGGCGGCCGAGGGCATCTATCGCCAGCGCGACGTCAACGATCACCTTCTCGCGTTCTGGGGAGGAATCGAGGACTCCGCGGCGGACATCACCTTCAAATCCGTCATTTTCATCGGAAAGTACATCGAACGCATCGACCTATACACACGGTTCGGTTCCGCCCCGGACGACCTCGTGGGCCCGCTGCGCAAACTCACGGCATCAATCGCCACACTGGACTCCCAACCCATGCCCCTGTGCGTGATTGACGGATTGGTGTGGCTGGTGGACCAGCTCCCTCATCGCGGGTATGACGCCGCGGCCACAAATCTCGGGGCGCTACTTGACGGCTGCCGGACGCATATGGCCACGTCGGAGTCCTCTGCGGCGGGGATGCTCAGCTCCATGAGCATGAATCTCGACAGACGTGCGGCCGGGCCGATGGAAGGACCGGCGAAAGGCACGTCGGGAGGACCGACCGACGGTTCGGGAACCCGTTCGGCGGCCACCCCGACGGATGGGCCGACGTATGGATCGACGGCTCTCTGACCGATCCCATCGATGCTATCGTGGGACATCGAATGGTCGTGTCCTCGGCCGTCAGGAGACGATGTGAGAAAGCTCGAATTCGACTATGAGATGAGGCTGACGTTCAGCTCACCGGTCACCGAGCATCGATTCCAGCTGCGATGCGTTCCCGCCACCGGTCCACGCCAGCAGATCGTCGACAC
>NZ_CASEXV010000022.1 GCF_949292005.1 uncultured Bifidobacterium sp.
CCTGTACGACTACTCACGACGGGCGAACGTCCTCGCCCTCAACAACACCGCATGGGGACTGTCCGCACTGGTGGGGCCTCTGATCGGCGGATTCCTCGTCGATCGGCTGTCCTGGCACTGGGTGTTCTTCATCAACGTCCCCCTGGGCATCATCGTGACGCTTCTCATCCTTCTCGGATACCGCGAACCCGCCCGAGCGCACGGGAATGGACACCTGTCTCTGGACGTTCCCGGAATCCTCTGGCTGGGAACGGCTCTGGTGACGCTGCTGCTTGGCATTCAGATGCTTGATCGCCGGCCGTTCGTCGCCGTGCCGCTCATCGCGGCCACGGTCCTGTCGTCCGTGATGCTGTATCGGCGCGAGCGCTCCACCGGCGATCCCCTGATCGCCCCGGAGATGTTTCGCAATCCCACCTTCGGCATCCAGATCCTTACCATCACGCTGCTGAGCGGGGTGCTGGTCTCCTACCAGTCGTATTTCCCGATCTGGCTGCAGTCCCTGTATCGCGTAGATTCCATCAAGGCGGGACTTGTGGTGACGTCAAGCTCGGTCATGTGGCTCGCGGCCTCGTTCCTCGTCGGACGGATCATCACGCGGATGGTTCCGCGAACCGTCACGCTCTGGCTGACGGGATTGCTGACCGTCACCTATCTAACGCTGACGATCGCCACGCCGAGCTTCCCCATCTGGGGGTTCTACGTCATCGCCATGCTCAATGGGGCCGTCATGGGCATCGTCATCAGCATGAACACCGTGATCAGCCAGCACCTGGTGCCGGAACGCTACGTCGGATCGGCAACCAGCATCCTCACTCTCGGGCGATCTCTGGGACAGACCGTGATGACGGGGATCTACGGCACCGCGCTGACTCTCGTCATCCGTGCCAATCTGCACGGAATCCCGTTCTCCGTGGCCAGCGAGGCGATCAGCTCCAGCACCGCGACCGCACGCGACGCTGCGGTCGACGCCGCGATCCTCAGCGGACTGCATGGCGTCTTCGCCATCGTCGTGGTCGTCATGCTGGTGGTGATGGTGCTCAACTGGCGGGATCCGAACAGGTCGGTCATCAGGTAGCGGAATGGGGATTGTGGTGGCACGGAACGGTAGTGATGCGGAACGATCGAGGGACGAAACACAAGAAACGTGATCCCGCTGCATGCCCCAAGCTACCGAAGCGCGGGTATCGCCACTCCCCGGTCACGAAGGGTTCGCCGCAGCTCCCCCATCCCCTGGAAGAGAACAGCGCCAATGCCCTCTCGTGACGCTCCGTCGACGTTCTCCTGCCGGTCGTCGACGAACAGGGTCCGTTCCGGGATCAGGGAGAACCGCTCGATGGCCAGCTGGTAGAAGCGCGGATCCGGTTTGCGCAGATGGCAGCGTCCGGATACCAGGATGTCGTCGAACGACCCGATGATGGGCGCGACCGGCTCGGCCTTGAGGAATGTCTCGGCGTTCCAGTTCGTCAGGCCGAACACGCGGATTCCGGCGGTCTTGAGATCCCGGACCATCTGGGCGGCGCCGGGGATGCGGCCCGCCTGGGTGTCGTCGAAATGGTCATGGTACCAGCGCAGCATCTCCGGATACATCGGATCGCCGGACGGCAGGGATGCGACCCTCTCGTAGGCGTCCTCCCAGGAAAGTCCCTCGTCAAGATCGCTGTTGAGACGGTCGAAGTCCACCGCGTCGAAGAAGCGCCGGATCGTCTCCGGCCTATAGCGCGAGCATAAGGCGTCCTGCGGCGACCAGATGGAGATAACTCCGCCCAGATCGAACATGACCGTGTCGATGGGATCGCGCGGGGATTCATGCGGCTGGATTGGCTGCGAAGGCCGGGGCTGACGAGGCCGCTGAGACGAATCATGCGTCCGTGAGGACCCCCGCCGGTCGTCGGAATCCATCTCTTTGCCGGATCCCGTGGCACCATCGGGTTCCATTGCCGTGCCGGACCCCGATGCCATGCCGGACTCCGATACCGCATCGTCCGCCACGTTGCTGTCGATATCGCCGTCCATCGATGTCATGTCGTATCCCTTCCTGCCACGCCGACGGCGTCGCCGCCCGTCATCGTCATCGTCGTCATTCATCCCGTCATATCAGACTCCTGTCGACAGGATGGACCCAGACCAACCGCACGTCATTCATACGCCCGGCGCTCATTCGTTATTCCATGGTCGTCCATTCGTATGGCCGTCCCCGATCACAGTCAGAGCCATCCATAGCCATAGCCATAGCCATAGCCATAGCCATAGCCATAGCCATAATCACGGCCTATTCTCTCAACCCCAATGAGACGCCTAGACTGGACTCATGAGAAGAGGAACGACAAATCCGGACGATATGTGCCGCGAGACAATGCATGGACGCACGTTTCGCATTCTGCCCGCCGTAGCGGCGGCAGGCGCGCTGCTGCTCGTGGTGACGGGATGCGGCGGATCGTCAGGACCGTC
>NZ_CASEXV010000023.1 GCF_949292005.1 uncultured Bifidobacterium sp.
CGTGGAACACGTCGACACGTACATGCACTGGTACAACCACCAACGCATCAAACAATCCCTGGGATGGAAAAGTCCCGTACACTATAGAATGCAACAAGGGCTAGTGGCCTAAACCATCTCCAAGAAAACGTCCGCAGCCCCCTACCCATCAAAAAGCGAGTCACAAAAGATACCGGGGAAGCCGACGCAAAAAGCAATTCTTTGAAATAAATTCACCCAGAAATGCGAAGCCGCAAAGGTTGATTAGCCGCATATGTGATAACCGAATGGATACGTTAGACATGCCATCCGGTCAAATGGCATGTCTAACGTAGTCCAAGCTTGTCGTGTGGCACAGCCCGCAGTCCCTCCCAAAACCGTCGAACTATTCGCACTCGTCTGTCAGTCAACACGGTTCAGAATGTCCATGTCTTTTCCAATCCAGCCCAATCCGGTTCGGCACGCAACACGGCACTGCGTGACGTGACGGCACGTCACTGCGCTGCCAGCACGTCACGGGACTCACTGCACGACGACATTGCGCAACACAGCACAACAACAGCCGGGAAGCAGCAGTGCCGGTCTACTTTACTTACTTATGTGGCACGGCTCGATTCTGTCCCAGCACCGATTCCACAAGGCTTGAGTACAGTGAGGACAACTGATATCCTGCGGCGATCGCAGCCTGAGGAAGCAGCGAGGTGTCTGTCATACCCGGAGTGACGTTGGACTCGAGGAACTGCGGAACACCGTCGTGGTCGACAATGAAATCGGTTCTGGAGATGTCCCGGAGGCTGAGCGTCTTATGAGCTGTTAATGCTGCGGTTTCGGTGGCCTCCAGAATGTCGGCTGAAAGTCGTGCAGGCACGTAGAAATCCGTGGGGCCGGGTGTGTAGCGGGCATCGTAGTCATAAGTGCCATTCGGCGTGTCGATCTCCAATGGCGGGAGGACGATCAGATCGCCGTTGACTTCAAGAACCGATACCGACACCTCGGTTCCTTGAACGGCTTGCTCCACCAGCGCGACATCCCCATACGCGAAGCATGTCACCATCGCCTCGGGAAGTTTGTCCGCGTCGGAGACGAATGTGCACCCTAGGGCAGAGCCACCCATGGTCGGCTTCACGAAAAGGGGCAGTCCAAGGGAATGCACCAAAAGATCAATGACCTTTGTAGCGCCGAGTTCCCGGAACATCGACTCCGGAAGGGTTACCGAGTGTGGTGTGGACAAGCCACCTAGCTTCCGCACGACATTCTTCGCAATCGGTTTGCTCCAGGCCGTCCGGGAGGCCTTCGCGCGTGAACCGATGTAAGGCAGCCCCTCCATTTCGAGGATGTCTCGAATGGATCCATCCTCTCCATTGGCACCATGGAGAAGGGGCCAGACGATATCGGGGCGGGTGGCGGACGACGAGAGGTACGAGAGCAGGTCACCATCCATGTCATGAAACGCGACCTTCCAGCCGGCCTCCTCAAGGAAACCGCCGACACGGTGGCCGGAGCTCAGGGAGACATCGCGCTCGTGACTCAGTCCTCCACACACTATCAGGACCGTCGTGTCCGAACGGTCATGCGTTGCCGGATAGGCCCCGGTCTTGTCAGCGTCGGTTGTTGTGTCCATAAGAGATATACCGCCTTTCATTGTCTGATAGGAATTGACGGAGGATGTGACGTGATTCCGAGATGAAGATTTCCGGTGCACCGATGGGGGCTGGCGGTCGATACCGTCAGCCGATCTGTGGCCCGGGCGTCTCCAAATCGCGCGGATCGGAGTCCGGAGTTCCAGATGTTCCAAACAGCTCGGCGGTTTGTCGTTCAGCATCCATCACCGTGGCCAAACGGCGTATCCCCTCACGTATCCGTTCAGGCTTTGGATAGCAGAAGGAGAGGCGCATATGGTCGGAACCCTCGCCATTCGTATAGAAGCCCGTGCCCGCAACGTACGCGACCTTCGCGGTGATTGCCCTTGGAAGCATGGCGCGGGAATCCAACCCCTCGGGGATTTTGAGCCAGATATAGAAGCCGCCGCGTGGTTTGTTCCATGAACAGTATGGAAGATACTCACGTAAAGCAGAATCCATAGCCTCGCAACGTCCCTTGTACATTCCCCGATAGTCGTCGATCTGTTTACGCCAATCAAAATTATCAAGATACGTGGTGATGGTGAACTGGCTCATATTCGAAGGACAGAGAATCGACGCCTCATTGGCCAGCACCAGTTTGTGACGGATTCCGGTTGGAGCGACCATCCACGCGATGCGCATTCCCGGGGCGATGATCTTCGAGAAACTTGACAGATAAACAACATTCTCCGAATCCATGGAACGCAAAGCGGGATAGGTTTGCCCGTCGAATCCGAGAAGTCCATATGGGTTGTCCTCCACAATCAGAACATGATGCCGTCGCGCGATCTCGAGGATCCTGGGCCTGCGGTCGACGCTTAGAGTGACACCAGCCGGATTATGGAAGTTGGGCACTGTGTAGAGGAATTTCACCTTCTTCCCACGCGCGCGCTGTTCGACGATTGCGTTTTCGAAGGATTCCGGTATCAGACCATCCTTATCCAGCTGAACGTTGACGACGTCGACTTGGAAAGACTGGAATACGCCCAATGCGCCCACATAATTGGGAGCCTCGGCAAGCACCACATCTCCGGGGTCGCACATGATGCGCGTGATCAGATCCAGCGCGTTCTGCGAACCGTTTGTGATGACCACGTCGTCGGGCTGAACGTCGTCGATGCCTTCAAGCTCCATAATTTGCAGCACGTCCTCGCGCAGATGTGGGTCGCCTTGTGCCGATCCGTATTGCCAGGCGACATCGCCTTTGTCGACCATCATCTTGGCGATGAGCTCGGAAAGCCTTTCGAACGGCATGTAGTCAAGGTAAGGCATCCCGCCAGCCAAGGACACGACCTCCGGGCGGGACGCGACGGCGAAAAGCGCTCGGATCTCCGATGCCCTCATTGCCTCGGCACGTGCGGCATAGGAACCAAACCACGGATCGTTCCTGATGACTTTCGAGGCGGAGGCGTTGGGTGTCCCGGACATAATAGAACCTTCCTTCACACGCTGGTGCGCATACAATTCCGAACTTTAGTACCAGATGGGGAAACACAGTGCGAGCAGGGTGAACCGGCACGAATCCCGTACAGTGACGCGGACGTCGCGCTGGGGAGTCGAGCCCAACAGGCGGCGCGTATCGGCTGATTCACTGATGGGACTAATAGAGCTTGACCGAGTTGATGTACAGCTGATTGTTCGGCAAGCTGTCAAGAGGCACCCAGAGGAGGAAGTCCTGGGCTTTGACCGCCTTCGTGAACTTCACATCGGTGGTTCCGCTGGCATCGAAGGTGAATTTCGCGACCTGTGTTCCTTCGGCCGGGTCGTTGGTCGTGTTCGCATACAGGTATCCGGTACCGCCGGAGGAACGAATGTTGATGACGAAACGGTACACCGTCTGTTTTTCACTAAGGTGCATGTAATATCCGTACCCCTGCTCATTCGCAGGATTGGTAAGGAACTCTTGCTTGTCGATGTCATAGGCCGTGTTGTTCTCCAGCACCGACGGGGAGGGAACCGCGGATACGGTTTTATCCGCGTGGATCACGCTGGAGCTCGTGGTGCTGGATGACGAGGCGGAAGCCGAGGACGACGATGCCGACGACGTGGACGTGGAGGAAGACGATCCAGATGTGCTGGTGGTTTCGGTGCCGAACGGGACATCATTCAGATCCATCACGGGCCAGGAACTCGAGTCCCGTGAGACGCTTCCCGTCGTGGATCCGCCAATAAAGGCCCGAAGTGAGAACGCCAAGGCTACCGCCACGATTGTGGCAATGACGAAAACAGCGATGACTTTCGTGGTGAATCTGCTCAGCAGTGGGGAGTCGGCCAGATCGACATGAGGGTGTTCCGAGGCTGATGTTTGCTGCGATTCAGGGACGTAACTAGGGGGAAGGCCGGCGGCCCCGGCGTTCTCCTTCACGTGCTGTTCGGCACGCAATGCGCGAGCCGACTCCTGACCCGGAAGGACACGGGCACCGGATTCATTGAAGACCGGGATGCTTCCAGTCGATTCAGTGCGAGGATGATAGTTCAGATCGGTTCTATGCGCTTGTGCCCCGACGGGAATCGGGTGTGTCGAGAAATCGAATTGAACCGTAGACGCGTTGTTCTGATGGCCTTCTTCCGGTGTCCCCAATGGAGCGAAGAACGAGCTGTTCGTGTCGGAGTCGGGAGATGACAAAATATCCGCCATCTCCGCCGCGGCTATGCTGTGGAATCGCGAATCCTGAGCCATGAACCCGGCGGTGGTTGTCGTTTCGGATTCGCTGGGGATGGATGGCAGCGACTGGTTAATGCCAGTGGAGGTGTGTGTGGCGTCATCACGGTGGGGGGCGGGAGGCAGTGCCGGCTCAAGTGAGGTCTCCTCGCCTTTCGTCGCAGGAGGGAATGAAGCCGGTCCACTGTGTGGTGGGATCGCTGGGATTCTTTCGCTTGCGGATCTGGAAGGGATGGGTGGGAAAGATGGTGCTTTCGACATGGGGAAGATGCTGTTCGTCATACCTGCGAACGAGCTTCCGGCCACGATCTCATGAGGAATGGGAACGATGTTTTTGGGATCTTCGGGACGCAACCGCGCGTTGACGATGGAATTCTCGCCATCGATACCCGGCAGTGCTATGTCCGTGGGACTGAGCGCATCCAAAGGCGTCCAGGAGCCTAGAAGCGCCGTCAATTCCGACAAGGATGCCATGGGGACGCCGCGGCCATCATGGCGTTGTGAGTCACTTATGTTGAGACCGCGGGCGCAGATGAGCCGGAACTCGCCAGGTGTCTGGAGATCAAGCGCGTCGATGTCAAAATGCGGATCAGGGTGGGACGCGGTTCTCATCAGCAAGGAGTAAAGCACCGCCGCCAACTGACGTATCGCGAGCTGCTCCTTGGGGAGGTCTGCGGGCGCCCCCGACATCTCCGACAGCATGGGACTTATGGGAGCGTTTGTTATCTGAACTCCAGTGGACGTGATTCTGATCGTGTCCGTACTGATGGATTCATGGGAGAGGCCGTCCACAAGAAGCTGTTGCTGGGCTTTGGCGCATTCGCCGACAATGCTTCTGATGGCTTCATAACTCAAAGTCTGGCTGGCCGGTCCGTGGAGATAGTCGGTAAGCGACAAGCCCCCATCGAGTGCTGTGACGATAATCGCCACTGGACCACGATGTTGAAGTTGCAGAACCCGAGTGAAATGCGCGTTCCGTGTCAACGCAAGAGAGGACGCTATGGCGTTGACGTGCGGAAGGGTCGATGTGTCGTTGACGAGGAACAACTGGCAGTCCCGTGCAAGGACACGGTCGCTTGCCTTCCAGGCTTGCAATCCGTCGACTGTTCTCAATCTCGTCACCAACGTGTAGCGGTTGATGACGGTGTCTCCCAGATTGGGCTCGCTCATTGTTCAGACTCCGTACGACGCATAAGGCACCTCACAGTAGGTGATGCTGAGGTCATTCTAGCTATTACCCTGTCCGTTTGGCGCGTTGTGGGAGGGTTTCTCGCCATTCCTCACACGTCTGTTACGCACAGGGTCGAAGTGGCGGATTCCTCGGGTCGGCCACAGACCATGCTCACGTTTCGCTGCCGGCGATTCGAGGTCCAGGAAAGGAAACCTATTGGACACGCGCATCCATGTCAGGGCCAGCTCATGGGAATGCATGATTCTCAACGCGTACAGATACACGATGAGAATAACCGCCGTGAGCGCCACGCAAATCGCGACCGCTTGAATCCAGGCCATCGATGACCATGTGGCTCCAACCAAGCCATAGACGGATGGCCTCACAAGCAGTCCAACCACCGTCGCAATGAACGCCGCGACGAATCCCTGACAGTAGCACCGCGCGAGACGGTGCCCATCGATGCTGCCGCCGAGCCTGCGGCGAAGCATCAACAGAAGCGCGGGGAACGCTATGACCGTCGATAGGGTGACCGCGAGCCCCAGCAAAGTCGCCCAATGCTCGGGCGGAAGAAGACGGATTCCTATAAGCAGCACCAGCAGATGGATCGCCTCCTGAAGGACGGCGAAGATGAACGGCGACCGCCCGTCCTCGAAGGCGAAGAACGAGCGCTGAATAATCAGATAGGCGCTGGACAGCGGAAGGCACAGCGCCAATGCGGCCAAAGGACTCGCCATGAGCAGCGCTTCCTGCGTGCTGATCGAAGGAAGAAGGGATTTTGCTATCGGTGCGGCCATCACCACAAGGGCTGCCGCGAAAAAGCACATCATCAATCCCACGTCACGAAGCGATTGGCTGATTTCCAAGCGCGCCGACTTCAGGTCCTTGCGTGCGACATATCTTGAGATAACAGGGAAAACCGCGGTGGATACGGAAACCGCTATCAGTGAGTATGGCAGTATCCAGAGTGTGTAGGCATTCTGGTAGGACGCGTTTCCCGCCACGGTGAGCTGGCTTGCTCCATGGATGCGCGCGGCGATTGTGGGAGCGCTTGTGGTGACGCGGGTGTCGATGATGGTGACAAGCTGGCCGACGATGACTATTCCCAGGCTCCATGCGGCAACCGGTCCCATCGACCTCAGACCGATTCCACGGATGCCCAGGCGCGGTCTGTACTTTATGCCCGACCTCGCCAAGGGGAAAAACAGGATGAGCGCCTGAAAGGCGACTCCCAGGGTCCATGCCCCCGCGGTGAGCGCCACTCTGCCTGTGGTCCAGAACTGCAACGGCTGGTTGTTGGCCTTGCCGAAAAGAAGAATGAATGCCGTGAATCCGATTGAGCTTATGAGATTCGCGCCGACGGAGCTCCATGCGTAGGCGCCGAAGCGATTCTTGGCGGCGAGTATTTGTCCTAGAACGGTATACAGGCCGTAGAAGAGAATCTGTGGCATGCACCACAACGTGAATGCGTTGGTCAGAGCCCTCATGTCGTTGTCGCCATCCGTGTACAGCCATGTTAGCAACGGGGTGGCGGACATCATTACCAGAGTGATTGACAGCAGAAGCAGCAAGGCGAACGTGATGAGCTTGTTCAGCTGTTTCTCCGCGTCCTTCGATTGCAGGGTTCGCACAATCTGAGGGACGAGAACCGCGTTGAAGATTCCTCCCGAAACCAGCGTGAAAATGACTTGAGGGATCATCGCGCCAGCCTGATAGGCATTGGCGGCCATGCCCGTCGTGCCGATGGCGGCAGCCAGAAGAATGCTTCGGACCTGGCCGGTCACTCGTGAGGCGGCCGTTCCGACGGCCATGATCATGGAGTTTCGACTGGTGGCAGAGCTCATTCGTCCGGATCCTTTTGGCGGTGGAACTGTCGCCAGAATCCGAGGATTGCGAAGATCACGGCGATGATGATGATAACGAGGCCACTTTTGTCGTTGATCTGCAACGTGCTCGTGATGGTCGTGGTGCGTTCCTTGGAGAAACTCTCTCCATCGCGATCCAACAGCGAGATATGGGCCGTTGCAGATCCTGATGTGGCGACACGGACCGTGAAGGTGACCTGCGTCTCGCTTAGCGCGGGAACGGTGGTCTCGCTGATTCGTGACGTCACGATCTCCATGGAGTCCGTCAACGAAGACAGTTTGATGCGTATAGGATACGGATTTCCGTTGCGGACCGTGACCGGCATGGACGCGGTCTCGCTGACGACGGTGATCGTCTCGGACGGGGTGATGCTTATGGCGTCATAAAGGCCGCTTGGAATGGACGACGACATTCTCACCAGAGAGGCGCGGGAGGATGTGGTTCCCGTCCAGGCGAACGATCTCCGGGCGACAAGGGACTGGGCGTTGAGCAGATTATTGATCCATATGTCGGATGAATCCGCGCGCTCGTTGTCTTCGGTATCTCCGGACGAGCTTTCTGATGGGGACTCGGCAAGCACTTTTCGGGAGAATCGTCGGATTTCGGATCTGGCTTTGGCCAGTGACGACAACATGTCGCGAAGAAATTTGCGTTGTGTGGCGCTGATTCCGGATGACTGCGGAACCACTGCCAACGCGTTTGAGCCACTGAGATACGCCTTCTGTCTGGACAGGGTCTTCAGGTCGGTGAGTTTAATCCACGACGCGCTTTCCAAAGCGGTCATGAGTTCGGAGGCCTCTTCCGCGGTTGTGGAGGAGCCCAGTAAAACAAGGGGGTTCCGCGTCACATACGGCTCCTGCATTTGGTAGAAGGCGCTCTGTGCCATGAACCGCACAAGCCTGCCTGCGTTGGTGTCCTCGGCATCCGCCGTGGTTGAGCTCGCATTGCCCTGCGCAAGGCCTGACAGCACTTTCTGGGCGGCCAACACGGTAATGTTGCCGGAATCTGTTGGAACGACGTATTTTCCGGTATGAACAGTGGAGCTATCCTGCTGGTCGAAGCTCCCCTGCGCGATGACGGTCGTGAATCCTTGTTTCAGCGCGGTCTCCAGCGCATCCTCTGTCCACTGCCCGTTCCCTTGCCAGGCATAGGATTCCACTGATGTCGCGGAATCCCCCAGAGTGGTGCGGGCCAGTGACGTTCCTTTCGCCGCGTTCCATGAGCTGTTCGAAATGCCGGCGGATGAGAGACCGGAGGCCGAGATGGTCGCCGCCGCGGTGATGTCAAACGAAGAAGTCTGGCTTATTCCGGAGACTCGGAGGGCCACCTGAGAAGAGGAGAGGACATCAGGATCGACGACGGACTGCAACAGTGGATGTTCGGACAGGACCCGCTTCCATGTGCGAAGAGAATCGGCGTTTGGCGTGGACAGCGTCATGATGTTCGAGGCGGAGGTCGATTCCGCGGATCCGGTCGTGGATTTTGACGCACGAGTTGAGAGAAGGGACGAGAGCGCGTTGCTGTTGGACGACCAGCGGCGTGATGTCAAAGGCATAGCCACAGTAAGGCTCATCGCAGGGGTTTTCACGGACGATAGGCCGTCGGAGGAGCGTGTGAGGAAAGAATGGGCTTGAATCGGCACACTTGATGAGTCGGATCCCGTCGAATAGTCAAGCAGGAGGGGTTTGGGACCCCAGCTGGTTATCTTCTTCAGACCGGTATCCTGTGCTGTGATGTTGACCGTCACACTGATGCTTGACTTGGCCGCAACCGCTGGAATTGTGAGAGTGGACAAGGTGGTGGGCGTCGGTATCGGCGTGCCGCCTTCGGCCCATTGCTGTATGTCGGTTTTCGATACGAATGTGTACGTCGGGTTCGTGGAGGTTGTCAGGGTTCCGACCGGAAGCACGTTCGATGTCTTGTTGCTGATTTTGACGACGATGTGGAGCCCCGACGATGCCGTCACCACTGGCGTCAGTTTGGTGATGGAGAGGGATGCCGTCCGTGAGGAGGACTTGCCGACCGCAGCTGCCTCACCCACTGGAGTGACGCCCAGAAGAAAAGAGGTGAGCAAGGAAAGAGTCATGCAGATGACGGTAGCGATTCTTGCCGGTAGCCGGACCGCCGCGAGGCGAGACCGACGCATGACGGGGTTGACTCTTCTGGATTGTCGCATTGTGCTACCTGTTGAGCCTTCTGGCATACAGCCAGACGATCTTTCTTTCATTCGGATAGCTGAGAACGTCCTCCAGATCGGTGAACCGCACCCAGATGGCCTCCTCGGCCTCATGATCGGGATCCCCTTCCACCGTCAGATCGCCCGAAAGCCGACGGAGGGCGAAATGGTGAACAAGTTTATGGACACGCTGGTTCGTCCCCGTGAACCAATAATCGATAGTCGCGATGGAGTCCACAACCTCGCCGAGGATCCCCGTCTCCTCGTGAACCTCCCGCACTGCCGTCTCACGTGGAGTCTCACCGGACTCGATATGACCTTTGGGAAGACACCATTCGAGATGTCCGCTGCGAGAATGGCGCGCGATGATCGCGACCTCGTCTCTGGTGTTGAAGATGAGCCCTCCGGCGGAATATTCCCTGACGACCGGAAGCTCCTGCGCATCGAGTGAGGCGAAAGTCGTTGGCTTGTCGGGTGTGCGGTGGGGCGGCATGATGGCCGGCGTGGGAGCTTCGGTCCCATCTCCACGCTCCGCGTCCGTCATGATTCCGCTTTGCGAACTGTATCTCAAAAGCCCCTGAGGCGTTCCCATCCGGGCGCGACGAAGCCTCGCATTCGCTATCATACGAGCCAGGTCGGCGGGGGTGGTCATACCCTTTACCTTACCCAAAGCATTGTGCAGGTGCAGTGACGGTATGCTGGAAGGCGCATAAACAGCCTGCGCTGAAAGGGTCCAAGTGAATAGTGAAGTCTGGCCGGAGGCCATTGAGCTGGGGAGGCTATTTGCTCAGCGGGGGCACGAGCTGTCGCTGGTCGGAGGGCCGGTTCGAGACCTTCTGCTTCACAGGCCCTCGCATGATCTGGATTTCTGCACGTCGGCGCGTCCTGAGGAGTTTGAGCCCATTCTGCGCTCGTGGGGGCATGACGGCTTCTGGGATATGGGACGACGGTTCGGCACATTGGGTGCCATGCGTCGTCGCAGTGATGGTACGGAAGTCAAGGTGGAAGTCACGACCTATCGATCCGACGCCTACGATGAGGATTCACGCAAGCCGGAGGTGACCTACGGCAGCACTCTTGAGGGCGACCTTTCACGCAGGGACTTCACCGTCAACGCGATGGCTTTGAGGGTTCCCGACCTCATCTTCGTCGATCCGTTCTCCGGCGCGAGTGATCTGGCCAATGGAATCCTGCGCACTCCGATTGACCCGAGGCGTTCCTTCGAGGATGATCCTTTGCGCATGATGAGGGCCGTGCGTTTCGTGGCCCAGCTGGGATTCCGAATTGAGCCGGGGACTGCGGAGGCGATTACCAGCATGGTTGACCGCATATCCATCGTGTCGGCCGAAAGGGTTCGGGACGAGATTGTGAAAATGCTGCTTTCGGATCGTCCTCGTGACGGCGTCGAGGCACTCACCGACTCCGGACTGGCTGATGTGTTTTTCCCGGAAATACCTGCTTTGAAGTTGGAAATCGACGAATATCACCGTCATAAGGATGTTTTCGGACATACCATGGTTGTTCTCGATCGAGCGGTGGCGCTGGAGACAGGGCCCGACGGCCCCGTGCCTGCGCCGGATCTCACGCTCAGGCTTGCGGCTCTGATGCACGACATCGGCAAGCCTCGAACACGACGCTTCGAATCCGGCGGGAAGGTGAGTTTTCACCATCATGACGTCGTGGGGGCGCAGATGACGAGAAAACGCATGCGCGCGTTGAGGTTCGACCACCACCTCATTCACGATGTCTCCACGCTTGTCGAGCTTCACCTTCGTTTCCACGGATATGTGGAAGAGCCCTGGACGGATTCCGCGGTCAGGCGCTATGTTCGGGATGCGGGTCCCCTTTACGAACGTCTGAACAGATTGACCCGTGCGGATACCACGACACGCAACCAGCGGAAAGCGCGGATGTTCTCGGCCGCGATGGACGATATGGAGGAGCGGGTTGACGCCTTGCGCCGCGAGGAGGACCTCGCCGCCATCCGTCCGGAAATCGACGGGAACGCCATCATGGAAATACTGGGGATAGGACCTGGCCCAACGGTCGGATCGGCTTATCGTCATATGCTTGACTTCCGACTTGACCAGGGGCCGGTCGGACAGGAGAGGGCGATCGCCGAACTGCATCGATGGTTCGAGGCCCAGGGCGCCGCGTCCGTCGAGCGGCACTGAGGCTGCGGCCGCGGCTCAACGTCCCTTGCGCGGTTCCCGAGGGACTGGTTGCGACCAGTCCACCTTCGTGGTGGTCGGATCTATTTGACCGCCGTATGCTCGAGGGCCTTGGGAAGGTTCGTCATCGAGGACGCTGCCTTGCAGCCTGAGAAACTGGTGATGTCGCTTCCCGATGATGGCACCTTCTTCTTGCTGCGCAGATTGCTGAAGGTCGATCCCAGAACGATATCCACAAGCATGTCTGATCTGTCATCCATGATCATCGCCGCGTCGGTGAAGTTGCTGTTCACCGTGTAGGCCTGAATGATGGCGTTCTTCCCGAAATAGATTCGCGTTCTATGCACGTTGGTGGAGGAGTAGTTCGTGACGGATGTGAGAGCGAAGCCCCTGTTCGTCAGGGCATCCCCCACCGCCTGCGCGAATCCAGTTGAGTCCGTGCCGTTCAGGACCCGGATCGATATGGTCGATGCACTGACATACTTGGCCTTCGGGTTGCTGCGGTCCGTTGGCGCGCAGGGAACGACATGGCCGTAGTTGGGCGCGGCCTGAGCGGTCGATTGGAGACCCGCTCCTCCGATGTGGAAAAGGAACACCGAGGAGACCAAAACCAAGGTGACTATGACGGCGACGACAAGGGTGAATACCGTTCTTCGACGGTTGCGAACATATCGCCTACGTGCCTCACGCTCGTCGTTCCCTGCCATGCTCATCCCCTCGCGGCTATCATTATTGGCTTCACTGTATCCTTCATGCCTGACTCTCGACGGACCGGATAATCGACGTGGACCGACGGGCTCGACGGACAGTGGGCCAGAATCGCATAATCCACGATATGACTCGTCAGCCAGACATCCGACAACATGTCTGCGACCGCGTCGTTGGGGCAGAAAGCCGCCACTGTCGGACCGGATCCCGACACGACCGCATGCCGCGCGCCATGATCGAGCGCCGTCCGCAAGGCATCGCCACTACGGGGATGGAGCGCGATGGCCGCGCGCTGAAGGTCGTTCGCGTCCCCCGTCTCCGCCCCAAGACGGTCGTAGGCGGCGTAGACGTCGGGGGTGCTGAGCTTCTCGTCATAGGCTCCAAGCAGAACAGTGCCAAGGAAACCATCGTCCAGAAGATCCCGGTAATCGGAACCGCGGGGATCCACAGCGGTGATTATCTCCCCATACCCTCCACCATGGGCGATGCCCCCCGAAAGGCAGAAGGGCATGTCTGCGCCTAAACTCGACGCCACTTTCCGAAGATGCGACAATGGCCACTCCAGATTCCAGAGAGCGTTGATGGCCAGAATGACCCCTGCCGCATCGGCGGAACCCCCGGCGAGTCCGGCTGCGATGGGAATGCGCTTGACGATGTCGATATGCACATCGTTCGCCAGCCCCGCTTCCACAGACATGGCCTCAAGGGCTCTAACGGCATGATTCCGGTTCCCGTCCAGATCGGATCCCCTCCAATCGTCCAGATGGTCTCCTCTCATCGTCAGCAAAGGGCCAGTCCCCCGAGGCCGGCGTGTGACGGTCACCGTGTCCATGAGGTCGACACCCGCGTAGATGGTGTCCAAGCCATGCCTGTTTCCCCATTCGGCGCGTCGTGGAGAGATGTGCAGAGAAAGATTGACTTTCCCGGGACAATCGACCGTCACCATGGCATCATCGGACAGTCGGGGCATGCGGTCCTCCCTCCATCTGATGGGCCAGAGCCACGAATTCCTCGATCGTTAGCGTTTCTCCACGTCGGCAGGGATCGATCCCCGATTTTCTGAATCCATCGGCGTCCACTATCCCGCGCAAAGCGTGGCCCAAGGTTTTGCGGCGTTGCCCGAAGGCCGCATCGATAACAGCGAAAACATCTGGACGAAGGGCTTCGTCTGTCCGGAACGAACCTCTGGAGCCGTCCGCATGCCGGGAGAAGGACACAAGCGCGGAGTCGACATTGGGTGCAGGCCAAAACACGTTTCTTCCAATGATCCCTGCGCGTTCGGCGTGGCCAAACCAGGCCAGCTTCGCACTTGGAGCGCCGTAGACCTTACTGCCAGGGACAGCCACCATGCGGTCGGCCATCTCCTTTTGAACCATGACGGTGAATCGCCGAAGTCCGGGGAATTGCTCAAGCATGGTCAGCACAAGAGGGGTCGCCACGTTATAGGGAAGATTCGCCACAAGATCCACATCATCGATAGGCGTGGATCCGGGAAGGTCGCGCGTGGTGAGCGTCAGGGCGTCTTTGATAATCACCTCAAGGCGTTCCGTCGCGCTCGGCATGAACTCCTTGACGGTCAAGGGGAGTTGCGCTCCGAGTCGGGGGTCTATCTCGACGGCTGCGACATGGCATCCCGTCTCGAGGAGGGCAAGCGTTAAGGAGCCCAGACCGGGGCCGACCTCTATGACGAAGCTCTGCGACGAGACGTCGGAGATGCGCACGATTTTTCTCACGGTTCCCGGGTCGATGACGAAGTTCTGGCCCAGTTTCTTGGTGGGAGACACGCCGATGGCGCTCGCGATGCGGCGCACGTCGGATGCGCCCAACAAGCGTCCTGTGGTCATGGTCATGTGAGGTCTCCTGCGATTTCTCCGATTATTGCTGGCGGATCCGCTTCCAGCGTCAACTCCGGGAACGTTCTTGACGTTTTAGTACCAATTATGGGTCTTCCACCACGCGCGGGCCGCGGATGGACTACCATACCGCTGCTTGATGTAGTTAAGGCCCCAGGCTATCTGAACCGCGGCGTCGTCGTGCCAGTTCGCACCAAAGGTCGCCATCTTGGACGCGGGAAGGGCCTGAGGGATGCCGTAGGCGCCTGAGGAGCTGTTTTCGGCGTTCCACATCCAACTGGACTCGTGGTTCCAGATCCATACGAGATCGGTCCATTGCGTGCCTGTCCATCCGTATGCCGCCGCGGCACCGGCCGCATACGTCTGGGCCTCTGAGGCGGTGGGATGCCATAGGGCGGCGGATGACCCACCGTTGTCGTCGTTGTCGTTGTCGTTGTCGTCCGAGGATGTCGGGGAAGAGCTTGGCGATGGCGACGAGGTGTTGCTGGTGGACGTGGACGTGGATGGCGACGGCGAAGGTTTGGACGATGTCGACGTGCCGGGCGATCCGTTTGTCGGAGTCGGACTGGTGGTTGAGGTTGAGGTTGAGCTTGAGCTTGACGACGAGGAGGATGTCCCCCCTGTCGTCGGCGACGGGCTCGATGAGCTTGAGCTCGACGATGACGTGTCTTGGGATGATTCCGAGTCTTCGTCGCTCGAGCCGCTGGTTGATTGCGATGAGCTTGAGCTTGAGCTTGATGGGCCCACGGCGATTATCTCGTCCAAAGGCGAGCTGACGACGGTTGAGGACACGAGGGTGCGGCTCTCCTCAACACCATCGGCGTAGGTCACGTCGTAGGTGCGCCGTGTCGTGCCGGTCGCGCCCTTCTGCCGGATCACGGTCTCTCCGGCGGACAGGGACCCGTCGATGACGGTCTGTGTCCCGAACGGAGTCGTGATGATCTCGTTCACGGTGCGGTGCGTGATTCGTTGCACGCGCAGTATCGTGTGCCCGTTCTGCAGCGAAACATTGACCCGGTCGTTCTTGTCAAGGGTCACGCCAGCCGCGTCAAGTATCGAGGCTGCGGGGAGCCTGCCGTTCTGGATGGTCACGGATTTTCCATCGGCGATCACGGTGACTGGCCCATCCTGTTTGATGACCAAACCGCCCGTCAATTGGTTGTATACATTGGCGATGTTTACGGTGACCTTCTCGGCTTGCTTCTCGTTCGCCCGGAAGAAGTTGAGCAGCTGTGTCGTGCTTGTGGCCGTGGTCCAGAAGGGGACGGACTTGCCGTCGATCACGATCGTCGCCTGATAGGCCTTCCTCACGGTGACGACGGTGTCCTCATCGATGTTGCCGCCCGTTGTGGAGGTGACGGAGTCGTGGCTTTTGACGTCGACGTCTTGTTCGTCGAGCAGTCTGTCGACGCTCATCGCGTAGGTCGTGACGGTGCGTGTGTCTCCATTGATGGTGAGTGCCACGGATTTCCGGGCCCCGATCATGAAGGTGACGACACTGGCGAGAACCACCGCGCCAACGCACACAAGAACCCGAACGCGACGTGTGACGATGACATGATGCGGTGTCCAGCGGTGCGCCATCGGCGGCCTCCTTTTGTGTGCCTGTGCTTCCCGTCGTTGATGTCCATCCGCGTGGCATGCCGAAAGATTGCAACGGGCGTGTGCGCGTCATGGGCCAACGGTCTGCATTGTACCGGTTTGTGGAAGTCTGGTTGACGATATGCGGATTCACCGCAAGGGTCCTTCACAATAGGGGGAATCGATCACCGGATGCAGTCCAGAAAAGTTGATGGGAATCGTCCGCCCAACAGCAGGTGGGTCGTCACCGTTGACGACCCATCCCTCAAGTAGTGGGGCGGGAGAGAAGGGGATATTTCCCGCCCCTGAGGCGGAGCGGGTTGGGGGATGCTCCGCCTCATTTGCCAGAAGCCTAAGTTGGGGAAAGGCTTCTGGGCTGCTTACTCGGGGGTAAGTCGGACTTTATGACACAATACACGCATTCCCATGAGCGCGACACTCGCATCGAGAGCCTCCTGTCGGGATCGAACCGACGACCTGCCGCTTACAAGGCGGCCGCTCTGGCCATCTGAGCTAAGGAGGCGATCATCCGTTGCCATCGGACTTTTCGCAGAGAGTAATTCAACCGCTGACGAGTCCAATCGCAAGGGAACGACAGTCCAGCATACCAGCAGTGACGACAAACTCACGATCGTCGTCACCGCGTCGGCGGACTAATCGGAGGTCACATCGACCGGCTCGCCCTTAGAGCCGATGGACGGCATCGTCGACGAGTCGCCAATCTGGGACTCCTTAAGTCCGATGGCCTTGAGAATCCCCTGTTTGAGGCTGAGACCGGCGGATGACACGTCGGTAAGGTTCAGCATCGTGCCGTTTATGGTGACCGTCGGAGTCGACATCGATCCGCTGGATCCCCACAGCTCCTTGCGTGTCGGAGTGTAAGTGTTGACGGCGTCGAGCCATTTCTGATACGTGCGGTTGAACGCCTTGTTCGCAACCGACTTCGGGACTCCCGACTTGATGGCCTCTTTTTTGAGTTTGGCGTCGCTTACGGATTTGTAAGAACTTCCCTCTTCCGGCTGGAAGTCCTCGGCGTAGATGTTGCTGATGTAGGTGAGCAGATGCGCGGGATTGCTGTCGTTATCGGCGATATAAGCGATGGAGTTGGCCGCGCGGCTCGAATAGTCGTCGGTTGAGCTGGAATCCAGGAAGGACATGGGGTGGATGTCCAAGTTGATCTGTCCCGCTTTGAACAGGCTGATCAGCGTGGGGTCGGTCTGTCTGTTGAAGTTTCCGCAGCCAGGGCATAGAGGGTCCATATATATGGAAATCGTGGGTGCCCCCGTGATTTTCTTGCCATATCCGTTTTTGGAGAAGAGAATTCCGCCGTCATCGCTGGCGTTCGTGGGTTTAATCGAGGAGTTTCGCATCGTCAATCGGGCGCTCGAGGTGCTTTGTGTCTGCGTTGTCTGGCTTTTGTGGGTGTTTCTGTACACAACGACACCAACGACAGCAACAAGCGCCACGATGATGATCGTGACGATGATGCCGATGATTGTCTGCTGCCGATGTTCCCGGGCCTGCTGCTCGGCCTGACGCTGTGCGAGCTCACGTTCGGCGGCGCGGCGCGTCGCCTTCGATTTTCGGGGGTTGCTCGGTCGATTGCCCTGAGCCATGCGAAGCCTTTCTGAGGAATGGGTGGAGTCACGGGAGTGCATCTCGCAAACATCCTAATCTATGCGGCAACACGGTTTTTCACGTGCTTCGCAGTTCGCTAAATACCTCCCCGATCTTCTTAGATGCTCGTTGGCGATGTTCGTCTTGTGTGGTGGTGCCACGGGTGGTGTCACGATGTCAAGGGGAACCAGGTGAGTGGATATCCGATGATGAACGGGATGCAGAACATGAATGATGCGATCGTCCATATCACGAGCGATTGCCCTATATTTCGGCTATCGGGGTTCTCGGGGCTTCCGGCGCCCATGCGCGCGCTGCCTGCCAAAGGTGTGCAGACGATGGACAGCCATGCTCCCCCGATGATGATGGCTACCACTAAGCCGGTGATGGAGGGTGTCTGCGCGCTGGGAAGGCTCAGGGTTGTTTCCCACAATCCGAGATGAAGCGTCGACCGCATGCGCGTGATGCGCGGGAAGAGCATGGCGATCGCGAGAAGGATTCCGCTGGTGAGGGAGATGAGCAGAACGAGCAGCAGGGATCGGGCCAGTGCGATGACGGCGTGCCACGGGAGCAGCAGGGCACGGAGCCATGAGTCGGTCCCCCGCCATTGACCGCCGCGCCGCTCGCCGTGACTGGAGCGGAATTCTCGGCTCAAACCGATGGTCGACAGTATCCACAGGGAGAACCCCCCAAGAAGAATCGAGCATACAGGAGCCACCGTGGAGAGAAGCGTCAGAGGAACCGTCGCCGCGAGGACGCGGATTCGACCTGAGCGGGCACGTCGCTTCATCGCGGATTCGGAGAACTTCAGGAATTGTGTGGACGGTACGGGAGCGCCGTCCGTGGCGTCTTCGGGCTGCTCGTCCTTCCCCGACCTCGGAGCGTATTGGGCGGGCGCACCCATTTGGGTCGGAGGGTCGTCGTTCTGCTGATCCTGGGGCAGAGGTGTGGTCCCCGGATCACATTGCAGGGACTTGGTGCGCGGGACATTCGAGTCGCCTATCCACATCGTTCTCGGGTTGTCGATGTCGGGGACGGCTGCTGGTGGCCGTGGATCAAAAGGGGGCATCACCCCCGTCGCTCCGGAATCGGCAGCATTTCCGGCGACGTCATCGGACGTCCCGTTTCCGATGAAGGTTTGAGCGGACCAGAGTGGGTCATCATGGGAATCCAGACGAAGGGCCGCGACGAGTTGATCCGGGGATGGCCTGTTCCCCGGGTGGGGGTCGAGCGCGGCCCTCAAAGCCTTGGCCGTGACGGCGGGAAGCCCGGAGAGGTCGGCGTTTCCAGAGGCCTCACGCTGGAGCACCGCCATCATGGGTGAGGTGCCGAACACCGATTTGGATGTGGCGGCGTACGCCAGAACGGAGGAAAGGGACCACCAATCCGCCGCCTCGTTGGATTCGGCGCCATCAATGATTTCGGGAGCGATGAATCCGGGGGTCCCCATGACCAAGCCCGTCCGTGTGACATGCGCCTGGTTCTCGCTCATGGCTATACCGAAATCGACCAGAACGGGACCCTTGGTTGAGATCATGACGTTTCCCGGTTTGATGTCTCGATGGATGATTCCGGCGGCGTGCACGGCCTTCACCGTATCGGTCAGACGCTCGGCCAGTCTGGCGAGGTCCACGCCCTCATAGGCGCCGTTGAGTCTGACGTCCTCGCGCAGATCATGGCCTTCGATAAGTTCGGTGACGATGAAGGCGACGGCGTCATCCAACTCCATATCCACAATGCGGCATACTCCGGGATGATCGACGCGTTTGAGGGCGAGGGCCTCACGTCTAAGGCGCTCGCGAGCCGTTCCCGCGTCGCCGCCCTGCGCAGGCTGTCCGTCGGACAAGGAGTCGCGCAGAATCTTCATGGCAAATTCCTGGCCCCCACCGTCGCGGACCTTCCAGACCGAGCCCATGGCACCGCCGCCCAGCCGTGAGTCGAGAACATATCCCCCCACGATGTTCCCGGGCTCCAGATCCAAGGCATTGACATCACTCATGGACTCCATCCTAGTGATGTCCCCCTGTGCGATTCCTGCGCGTCCCATGACGCCAGTGGTGATGGTGGGGCCGGGGAAATTCGGCTTTCCCCAGATCATGCGCGTGTCGAGATATGAGGTGGCCGTGTATAGTGAAAGTCGGCTCAATGAGGAGAAACTTCACTGGACCGCAAAAGTGAACACTGAGGCTTGCGGTTTCCCCAATGGTCACCGCAGTTGCGGTATGAAACCCCTTCACTACGGATCGTTCGGCACGTACCTGCCGATGAAAGGATGATTATCATGGCGGAAGTTGTTTTCGAACACGTCACGCGCATCTACCCGGGCAATGACACCCCTTCGGTGGATGATCTCAATCTCGACATCAAGGATGGCGAGTTCCTTGTCCTCGTTGGTCCTTCTGGATGCGGCAAGTCGACGACGCTCCGCATGCTCGCGGGCCTTGAGGAGGTCAACAAGGGACGCATCTACATCGGTGGCAAGGACGTCACCACCATGCAGCCCAAGGACCGTGACATCGCCATGGTCTTCCAGAACTACGCTCTGTATCCGCATATGACCGTCGCGGACAACATGGGCTTCGCGCTGAAGATCGCGGGGAAGCCGAAGGACGAGATTCGCGCCCGTGTTGAGAAGGCCGCTGAGATCCTCGACCTCACTGAGTATCTGGACCGCAAGCCGAAGGCGCTTTCCGGAGGCCAGCGTCAGCGCGTCGCCATGGGCCGTGCAATCGTTCGTCAGCCCAAGGTCTTCCTGATGGATGAACCCCTTTCCAACCTTGATGCGAAGCTCCGCGTCCAGACCCGTACCCAGATCGCGGCACTCCAGCGTCAGCTGGGCGTCACAACCCTGTACGTGACCCACGATCAGACCGAAGCCTTGACCATGGGCGATCGCATTGCCGTCATCAAGCTGGGAATCCTCCAGCAGGTGGGTGCCCCGACCGATCTCTACGATCATCCGGAGAACGTCTTCGTCGCGGGCTTCATTGGCTCGCCGTCGATGAACATCAACACCCATCCCGTCGTGAACGGCAAGGCCAAGATCGGTGAGGACACTCTCGATCTTCCGGCCGATGCGGTCAGCAAGCTCACTCCGGAGGACAAGGGCCAGATCGTGGTCGGCTTCCGTCCCGAGGACGCGGACCTGGCGACGACGCTCGACTCCAACGCCTTCTCCCTGAAGGTCGTGAACGTTGAGGACCTCGGCTCCGACGGCTACATCTACGGAAACATCCTCACCGACGGCTCCGTCGAGGAGAACTCCACCATGATGTCCGATCAGAATAAGTTGACGACGATTCGCGTGAATCCCCGTTCGCTTCCGAAGGTGGGAGACGTCGTCAAGATCAGGATCGACCCCAGCAAGATGCATCTCTTCTCGCCGGCGACCGAGCTGCGTCTGAATTAGTTCAGCGAATATGTACGTGGCGGGCAAACCCCGCCAGAAATCAACGAGGTGGTCTCTTAATTTCTCTCTCCACCTCGTTGGGAAGCCCCGCAGTCTTGCGGGGCTTCCGTGATGTGAAAGGTACATTAGGCGGTATGGACCTGACCGAATCATCCCAGATGGATCCCCGCGCCGTCAACGCGACATCGGTGGAAGCCGACGACTCCGCCGAGACCGATGACGCACAGCTGTTACAGATAACCTCCGCAAGCTCAAATCCCCAGATGTTCATGCTGCCTTGGTCGCTTCCGTTGTCCACATGGCCGCAGGATCTTCTCGTTAACCTGCCTAGGGGAATCTCCCGCCACGTCGTGCGATTCGTGCACGTGGGCGATGACGTGTATGCGATGAAGGAGATCACGCGGAGTGTGGCCGAGCGCGAGTACGAGCTACTCCGTCGTTTGCAGAAACTGGAGCTCCCCACGGTGACGCCGGTCGCGGTGGTCACGGGGCGTCATGACTCTCAGGGTGCTCCGTTGGAGGCGATACTGGTCACGCAGCATCTGAAGTTCTCGCTTCCCTACCGTGCGTTGTTCGCCAGGAACCTGAGGCCTGACACCGCGGAGCGTCTTATCGACGCCTTGGCGGTTCTTATGGTGCGGCTGCATCTCGCAGGATTCTATTGGGGTGACGTGTCCCTGTCGAACGTCCTCTTCCTTCGTGACGCGGATGCTTTCTCCGCTTTTCTTGTGGATGCCGAGACCGGCGATCTTCACGCCACGTTGACGGATGGCCAACGCGAGTACGACATGGATCTGGCGAGGACGAACATCATCGGCGAGTTGATGGATCTTAATTCGGGCGAGCTTCTTCCGAAGGACGTGGATGAGGTTTCGGTCGGGAATCGCCTCGTCGAGCGGTACCACTCCCTCTGGGGCGCCTTAACCGACGTTGAGGACTTCAATCCCGATGAGATGTGGAAGATCGAGAAGCGCATCAATCGACTCAACGATCTGGGATTCGACGTCGACGAGTTGGAGATGAAGACGGCTCCCGACGGGAAGAGGATCCTCGTCCGTCCGCGCGTGGTCGACGCCGGCTATGCGTCGCGCAAACTGCTGAGGCTTACCGGGCTTGACGTTCAGGAGAATCAGGCGAGACGCCTGCTCAACGATTTGGATGCGTACCGCGCCTCGACGTGGCGGGAGGGAGAGGAAATCGAGATCGTTGCAACCGATTGGATGCGCGAGGTCTTCGAGCCAACCGTACATATGATTCCCCGTGAGTACAGGTCTCAGATCGAACCTGCCCAGTTCTTCCACGAGGTCCTCGACCATAGGTGGTTCCTTGCGGAGAAGGCGGGACATGACGTTCCCATGGCCGAGGCAGTGCAGAGCTATATCAAGAATGTTCTTCCGCAGTACAAGCTTGATTCCGAGGTTATGGATGACATCAACGCCGAGGCTGATTCCGGCGTCATCGATGATGACGCCACATACGATCAGGCAGGAAACGATATAGAGAACGACCCTGATGCCGCCGTCTGGTCCCATTGATCCGTTCGCGTCGAGGACCTCGAACCTGTCACTACGGCATAGGGCCTAGCCGGGGGAAGAGCCGCTTCTCCCCGGCTAGCACATCAGTCGCACGTCAGTCGAGCGTCATCAGAGTCCCTGCCGTGCCATGGACACCGCGTAGAGGCTGATTCCCGCGGCTACGGATGCGTTGAGCGATTCGACCATTCCGGATATGGGAATCCCGGCGATCGCGTCGCATGACTCCCTCGCGAGTCGACTGAGACCCTCGCCCTCAGAGCCAAGAACCACGATGAGAGGGTCACCCTCGAAGCCGGTCTCCCCGACTCTAGCCGTTCCGCCGCCGTCAAGACCGACGGCGAAGAAGCCGCGCTCCTTCATCATCGCGATGCTTTTGGTCAGATTGACCACACGGGCCACGGGCATGTGCGCGGCGGCTCCCGCCGACACCTTCCATGCCGCGGCGTTGACCGATGCGGAGCGACGCTCGGGAAGGATGACGCCGCTGGCGTTGAAGGCCGCCGCCGACCGGATGACCGCACCAAGATTATGGGGATCCGTGACGCCGTCAAGGGCGATGAAAAGGGGTTGCGCCATCTTCCGCGCCTTGTCGGAGTCGGCGCGCGACATAGCCGAAGTCTTCGCGAAGGATCTCTCAATCAGGTCCTCCAATGATGCGTACTGGTACGGCTGCACTTTCAACACGACGCCCTGATGGTTGCGCGCCTTGGCGATCCGGTCCATCTCCAGGCGGTCCGCCTCAAGCAGATGCAGGCTATGGAGTCCCGCCAGGCGGACGATCTCGCGAGTTCGATCATCATGCTCGATTCTGGATGCCAGAACGAGCTGAGTGCAGGGAACCCCAGCCTTCAGAGCCTCCAGCACGGCGTTGCGTCCAACAACCAGATCGGCGGCGTCGGATGTGAACTGAGCCGCGCGGCGCCGAGCGGCGTTGCGTGGATCGGCCATGTTCCGGCGCTCGGACGCCTGCTTCGCCTTATGCGCCTTGTGGTACACACGGTCCTCTGCCTTTGGTGTGGGTCCTCGTCCCTTGAGTGCGTTGCGGTGTTTTCCACCCGACCCTTTGGTCGGGCCTTTCTTTGATGCCATAGACACATTGTCCCAGCACCTAAGGATTGAGCCAACCGTGTCGCATCGCTTACCGCGAGGTGACGTGCACAACGCGACAAAGAGATCGGTCGCGAAGAGGTTGATGTGGATGATGTGAGACATGCTGGCTGTTCCGGTGAAATCAGTATCGACGCGATAAAATGGTCTAACGCATTCGCCGGCAGTCGCTGGCGGCGTCCAGATCCGCGCAGTTCATCGGCGTCCGGTTTTCCACCAGGACCTGTCGAGGACTGACTACTTCGCGGCCGACCAAGGAGAACAAACAATGGTTGGTCCCCAGGACAACTCGTTATATTCATCTGAATCATCACGTCGCAATGGCGATGCCGTTTCCCATGCGCCTGATGGGGATCCGTCCCTGATTGGCGTTCCGGAACTGTCCCACGCGCTTCATGTCGACATCTCCCAGGGATTGGATCAGGCCGAGGTGGAGCGTCGGCTTGACAGCTTCGGACGGAATCGGCTGCAGGGAGCGCCCAAGGTTCCGGCTTGGAAGAAGTTCCTTCTGCAGTTCAAAGATCCGTTGGTGTATCTGCTGCTTGTCGCCACAGCCATATCATTGGTGGCGTGGTTCGTCGAGCGGGCGCGTTCCACGTCTGGCGAGAGTCTCCCCTTCGACGCCATCGTGATCGTGCTTATCCTCGTTCTCAACGCCGTGTTGGGCTATGTCCAGGAGGCCCGTGCCGAACAGGCGGTGGATGCGCTGGCGCGCATGACGGCGCCACAGACCTCCGTTCTTCGTGAAGGGAAGGTGGTCCATGTCGACACCACCGAGGTGGTGCCTGGCGACATCCTTGTTCTGGGTGAGGGCGACACCATATCCGCCGATGGACGCATCATCTCGTCGGCCTCGCTGCGTGTAGCCGAGGCCAGTCTGACGGGGGAGTCCGTTCCCGTCTCAAAAAGGTCCGAGACGCTTGCTGAGGCGAAGGCGCTGGGAGATCGGTCGAATATGGTCTTCAATGGCACCGCGGTGACGCAGGGAACTGGTCGTGCGATTGTGACGTCGACGGGTATGCGCACTCAGGTCGGAAGAATCGCCGACATGTTGTCCCAAACTGGCGACGAATCGACGCCATTACAGCGTGAGATGGCCCACGTCTCGAAGATATTGGGCATCGCGGTCTGCATCATCGCCGTCGTCGTTCTCATCGCGCTCGCGGTTATGTCCGGCTTCCACAGTGTTGACGACGTGATCGAATCGCTACTTCTTTCGGTGTCTCTGGCTGTGGCGGCGGTCCCCGAGGGGTTGGCCACCATCCTCACCGTCGTGCTTGCTCTGGGTGTGCAGCGTATGGCCAAGCACCGGGCGATTGTGAAGAAGCTGTCCAGCGTGGAGACACTGGGTTCGGCGTCCGTCATCTGCTCCGACAAAACGGGCACCCTCACCCGCAACGAGATGACGGTCGAACGAGTGGTCACGGCCAGTGGAGAGGTGCAGATTACCGGAACCGGGTATGCCCCACGTGGTCGAATGGTCGACGCGGATGGGTCCGACGACATTCCTGCAAGCGTCAGGGATGAGGTCATCTGCACCTTGGGGGCGGGAATTCTCGCCAACGACGGGGACCTCCGTGAGGGTGACGCCGATGGATCGTGGGAGACGGTGGGTGATCCGACGGAGGTGTCGCTGATCGTCGCGGGCCGCAAGGTCAAGGCCGATCGCAGGTATTCCGGATTCACTCGCGTGGCGGAGATTCCGTTCACGTCCGAACGCAAGCGAATGTCGGTCGTGGCCAGGGACGCCGCCGATGCTGACCGGCTTACGGTCTTCGCGAAGGGCGCTCCGGACGTGCTGCTCACGCACTGTACCCGCATTCGAGTGGCGGGAGCCGTCAGACCATTGACCGAAGGTGACAGGCAGACGATTCTTGCGGATGTGGAACGACTGTCCTCACAGGCGTATCGAACGCTGGGACAGGCCTATCGCCCACTGCAGACGCCGACTTTGGCCGATATACCGGGAATCACGACGAACGCGGCTGGCCAGGTGACCGAGATGGCCGAGCAAAGCGACATCGTGGAATCCGAGTTGATCTGGGCGGGAATGGTCGGCATCATCGATCCGCCACGAACCGAGGTGCGCGACAGCATCGCCGAGGCTCATAGGGCTGGCATCCGCACGGTGATGATCACCGGGGACCATCCTCTGACCGCGTCCCGGATCGCATCCGATCTGGGAATAGTCGATAAGGGCGCGGCCGCTCTCACTGGCGACCAGCTTGATGCATTCACCAATGAGGAGGATCTCGATAAGGCCACGGCCAGTGTCTCGGTGTATGCGCGAGTCGCTCCGGAGCACAAGTTGACGATCGTCAATTCCCTTCAACGGCAGGGGAACATCGTCGCCATGACCGGAGACGGCGTGAATGACGCGCCGGCGGTGAAATCCGCGGATATCGGTGTGGCAATGGGAATCACCGGGACGGAGGTCACCAAGGAGTCCGCCTCCATGATCCTGGCTGATGATAATTTCTCCACAATCGTCGCCGCGGTGCGTGAGGGTAGGGGGATTTTTGACAACATCAGGAAATTCCTTCGCTATCTGCTCAGCTCCAACATGGGCGAGGTGTTCACGGTGTTCGGTGGCGTCGTCTTCGCTGGATTCCTGGGCATAACTCAACCGGGTTCCCAGTCGGTCACCGTGCCGTTGCTGGCGACACAGCTGCTGTGGATCAACCTCCTCACGGACGCGGCCCCGGCGCTCGCCATGGGTGTTGACCCGTCCACGGAGGACGTGATGGGACGTCGTCCCCGGACTCTCGGTGAGCGGGTGGTGAATCGCGAGATGTGGGGGGATGTGATTTACATCGGAATCATTATGGCCGCCGTCACTCTCATGGGGATGGACATGCACCTCGCCGGTGGTCTGTTCACCGATCGTTCCGTGGGAGGCAGCCACGAGTTTCAGATGGTGGAGGCGAGAACGATGGGCTTCACGATTCTGGTGTTTGCCCAGATGTTTAACGCGCTCGCATCACGATCCCATCTGCGCAGTGCGTTCTCGGGCTTCTTCTCCAACCACATGCTGTGGGGGGCCATCGCGGTGTCGGTGGCCTTGCAGCTGGTCGTTATCTACGTTCCGTTCCTCAACACGGCCTTCGGAACCACGCCGTTGGGACCGCTGGCATGGGCCGAATGCGTGGCGTTGGCCGCGTTCGTTCTTGTCGCCTCGGAACTGCGCAAGGTCGTTCTTCGGGCACGCGATCGGAAGGTGGCCGCCTGACGATTCAGACAGGATTCGGCACCGCCATCACCGTCATGGGTGGTGCCGAATCCATCCCTAATCGTCGATGCGCGCCCGGTAGAAATTCACATATGAGCGTGACGGTGTGGGACCTCGCTGTCCCTGATAGTGTGAGCCGGTTCCCATGGAGCCGTAAGGATGCTCGGATGCGGAGCTGAGCCTGAAGAAGCACATCTGCCCGATTTTCATGCCGGGCCACAATTTGACGGGAAGCGTGCTGACATTGGACAGTTCAAGCGTGATGTGCCCCTGGAATCCCGGGTCGATGAACCCCGCTGTCGAATGGGTAAGAATTCCCAGTCGTCCCAAGGAGCTTTTGCCCTCCAGCCTGGCGGCGATCGTCGCGTCCAGTTCGACGCGTTCCCACGTCGAGGCGAGGGCAAACTCACCCGGATGCAATATCCATGGCTCGTCGGGGGCGACCTCGAACTGCTCCGTGAGGGCACCCTGGTTCTCCGCGGGATCCACGTAGGTGTATGCGTGGTTGTTGAACAGACGGAAGTACCGGTCCAGCCGCACGTCGATGGACGCGGGTTGAACCATGTCGGGGCTCCAAGGGTCGAGCGTGATGTGGCCGTCTGCCTGGGCGGCGAGAATATCGCGATCGGACAGAAGCATTATGTTCTCCTTGATGGTCTGACTGCATCCCGCTAGAGGCGGTCGCATATGACCGCTCTGCCAGTCTAGCCGCTTTCCGGCGCGGGAAGGATGTTGCGCGATACAGTGGGACCTATGTCGCAGCGTTCCGATTCCCTTCCCGGTCGTGTCTCCTCCGTGGTCCCTGGCGTTTTTGGCGAGAGGCTCGAGGTTCGGCATGAGCTATGGTCCCGTGGGCATGGGTCGTCCGCTCCGGGCCGGCCTCTTATCGTCTGCCTGCATGGATGGGGGTCGAACGAGGCGGACATCGCCGACATCATGCGTTATATAGCGCCCTTCAACGATTACGTGTCCCTGCGGGCTCCTTTGGTCCTTGAGGAGGGCGGGTCGTCATCGTCCGGTCTTCCGATCGGAGCATACTCATGGTTTCATGATTGTGTTCCCACAGGCGAGGATCTGGATCGTGACGCTTATGCCGCCGCAGTGGCCATAGACCGCTGGGTGAAAGGGAATATTCCCGCGGACCGTGACGTCGTTCCACTGGGATTTTCCCAGGGGGGTCTTCTCGCGGTTCACCTTCTACGGGTGAACGCGGCGCGCTATCGGGCCGCGATATCCCTGTCGGGTTTTCTCGCGCCCGGCGTGGTTGATGGGAGCGCCCCTGAGGACGATGAGCTTCCCGAGCGCGAGACGCCGGTCTTTTTCGGGTATGGCCTGGCGGACACTGTTATTCCGCGGTATGAGATCCAGGCCATGTCGGCATGGCTGGACGAGCATACATGGCTCACGTCGCACGGATATCCGCGTCTTGATCATTCCGTGAGCCTTGAGGAGTTCGCGGATATCAGACAGTGGCTTATGCTCAATGACATCTCGTCAGGCGTGATATGACGCGACGTGACGGCAAAGGCTGGGAGCAGCCGCTTGCGCCGGGTCACAATTCGGACTCGGCATCGACCTGCATGACGTAGACATTCCTCCGTAGCTGTCGCATCTGAGTGCGGTTGATTCTCCCGCTTTCATACATGTCTTGGATGATGCCCAGCTCGATCGCGTAGCTGTCGCGTTTGGCCTCCTCGGTCTGCATGATCGCATCGGCGCTGTCCGAGACATTCGGACGGTTGCGCAGCGAGGCTTCGGCGCGGCGGTAGTCGAGGATGAGCGTCGAGCAATGCTCGGTTCTGTAGGTGTTGCGCCCCATCTCCTCGTAGAGCCGGTCGATCACGTATTCCATGGCGTCGATCTGTATGGACCGCATGGCCGCATAGACTCGGTTCTCGCTCATCAAAGGGGTCGTGCGAAGGATTATCCCGCCTCCGCGACGCGCCAGAATCGTCAGCCGGCGTTGAAGGGCTCTGAATCTGCCGCGGATCTGTGAGACTGTGCCACGTGTGGGAACGGCTGATGAGGTATGGCGCAGCGTGTTCATGAGAAGGTCGAGTATGCGCTCGCAGGCTTCGACCTGCAGGTCGGGCGAGATGGAGTCGTCGGCGATGCCGAAGGCCTTGGTTCTTTCAAGACGTTGTTTGACGTAATCCTTTTCCCAGTGCAGAGCCTCGATCTGAAGCAGTTCGAGGTCCTGGGGATCCGATGCTCCCAAACGTTGCTTGAGGCGGGTGATCCGCTTGGTGTACGAGTCGATGACGTGCAGGACGGACCGTCTGTTCTCGGGGGAGACTCGTCCCGTCAGCTCCTCCACGGTCCTGCGCAGGACATCAATGGTGATCCGGGTCATTTCCGTGGAGGCCACGGCGCGGTTCGGCGCAAGCAGGGGAAGAAGGAAATTGGCCAGCACAAGCGTGACGATGATAACTCCGGATGCGATGAAGATCAGCTCATCACGCATGGGGAAGGCGTCGCCGGTGCTCACTGTGTAGGGGATGGTGAACATCAGTGAGAGGGTGATCGTTCCTTTGGCGCCGCCCACGGTCATCACCATTGCGGACCGCCAGCGTGATGGCGTCATCCGTCTGCGACGTCTGGTCTTTGCGTCCTTCGTCATTCTCAGCATTCCCGCCACCCACAGGAACCGCATGCCGATCACGACGACGGACGTGAGGGCGATGATGCCGAGAAGGAGGGCGTTGCTCACCCCTGGATTGTCCCAGCTGGCGCTCATGGCGTCGGGCAGCTGCATGCCCAGGAGGATGAACACGGCGCCGTTAAGACTGAACGACAGCACGGACCACACGCTGTCCGCGACGATGTTCGTTCTTGAGACGTTTGGTCCGATGCCGGTTCGATCGAACCGCACCGTCAGGCCCGCCGCGACGACCGCGAGCACTCCTGAGACATGCGCGAGATCCTGCGCTCCGAGATACACCAGGAAGGGGAGAAAAAGCTCCATGAGTATGCGTGTCGTGGTGGTTTCCCAGCCCAAGGACCGAGAGGTTTCGAATATCCAGTTCGCGGCCAATCCGACGGCTATGCCGATCAGCGTTCCTCCCACGAACGACGTGAGGAATTGCTCGGCGGCGTGGTGGACGGAGAGAGTCCCGGTGACCGCCGCCAGAATGGAGAACTGGAATCCGATGATCCCCGATGCGTCGTTGAATAGCGATTCGCCCTCAAGCGTTCCTCGTTGGCGTGATGATAGAGAGGCCTCGTGCCCCAATGACGACACTGCGACCGCATCCGTGGGTCCCAACGCCGCGCCAAGCGCGAAGGCTCCCGCCATGGGAACGGCGGACCACACGGCGTTGACCGACAGTCCGACCGCGACCATGGTGGCCAGCGCCAGTCCGACCGCAAGGGATAGGGATGGGCCGAGCGTGTTGAGCAATGCCGTTTTGTCTATTCGATGCGCTTCGAGGTACAGCAGTGGCGCGATGAACAGCAGCATGAAAAGCTCAGGTTCCAGATCCGCCTGGGGAAAGACCGGAAGAAGCGTCGCCAGCGCGCCGATGCCGATCTGCACCAGCGGAGTCGATACCCGCGGGATGAATCTGCTGATGAAGGACGAGAGCACGACAGAGCCGACGATGCATAGGATCAGCGTCAGAACGTTCACGGGTCTCTCTCCCTGCCGGTGTGCGTGACTGACATTTTACGGGTCTGATGTGTCCCGTGCGCGCCTCATGGCGAAATCGCTCACAATCCGGTAAGGAGATGTGGTCGCCGTCGCCGCGGCCACGATAGAGTGGTCTGACATGAGGTATGAGGACGCCATGTCGGAAGCGCTGCAGCTCGCGGGTCAGGCGGCTCGGGCTGGGGATGTGCCCGTGGGCGCGGTTGTTCTTGATTCGAGTGGCGTCTGTATTGGCCGGGGGCGTAATCGACGTGAGCAGGGCGATCCAATGGCCCACGCGGAAGTCGATGCCATCCGCCAAGCGGTTGTTCACCTCAAATCGTCCGCCGGGTCTTCTCGGCGCGAGAGTCCTTGGAACCTGTCCGGATGCACTCTTGTGGTGACTCTGGAACCATGCCCCATGTGCGCGGGCGCCGTGGTTCAGGCGCATATCGATCGTGTGGTTTTCGGTGCCTGGGACGAGGGGATGGGGGCGTGCGGCTCGGTGTGGGATATTCCACGCGACCCGCATGTGGGGCATCGTGCGGAAGTGATCGGGGGAGTCTGCGAGGGGGAATGCGCGTCCATCCTCCGCCGGTTTTTCGCCGATGGGAGGCGCTGATGTGCCCGGATCGGCCGTGCCGCTGATTCTCTGGGGAAAACTGATTTCAATTCGGCTTTACGCAAGAGTCTATTGCCGAAAATCGAATCTGCTATAGATTTGAAGAGGAAAAGGCAGCGCTGGAATGGCCTGCCAGACTTGTCGCTCGCATCCTATGGTGCGTTCGGGCGCCATTCCTGTGACGTACGGAGGTATCGGTGTCTCGACTGATTATCGTATCCAACAGACTTCCCGTCTCGCTTGACGGCGACGGTGCGAAAGGCTTCTCCCTGAGGCAGAACGTCGGCGGGCTGGCGACGGCCATCGGCCCCTACCACAAGGCGCATCGAGATTGCCTCTGGGTGGGATGGAGCGGGGTCGATCTCGACGATTATGACGCGGATCAGGTCCAGGCCATTCGGGACGCGTATGCACAGAGACGTTGCATCCCCCTGTTTCTGACGCCGGAGGAGGTGTCCGGATATTACGCGGGCTTTTCCAATGACACCTTGTGGCCGTTGTTCCACGATTTTTCCCATGAGGCCATATTCGATCCATCAACGTGGGAGACGTATCAACGCGTCAATCAACTGTTCGCCAAGGCGTTGGAGCCGCTCATCCACGACGGTGATGTGGTCTGGATACAGGACTATCACCTTATGCTTCTGCCGCAGATGCTCCGCGATCGGTTTCCGAAGCTCCCCATAGGTTGGTTCCTTCACGTGCCTTTCCCCAGTCCGGAGATATACCGTTCACTGCCTTGGAGCCGTGAGATTCTCGAGGGTGTTCTGGGAGCCGATCTCGTCGGTTTTCATACGGTGGACTATGCGAGGAACTTTGTGTCCTCCGTTCAACTGCTGCTTGACATATCGTGCGACGACGAGGGCCATGTCCCGATGCCGGGGGGCCGGAGCGCAACCGTTGACGCCTTTCCCATCGGCATCGACTACGAGCTATACAAACGTACGTCACGTTCCAACCTCGCGAAAGCCATGAGGATGGGCATTGAGGAAGTCAGTGGCAAGAAGCCGGGGCGACGGTACGCGACATCCCTCACGGCCGAAAGCAATGCCGTTGCGGAAGCCATCACCAAGGAGGGGACCTGGTGGAGCCACTATGCGCATGAGGAGCTTCCCGAACTCACGCTCGCGCGTTCGGCCGTTGCGGAGAACAAGCCCAACAAGGTCGTCGTATCCGTTGACCGTCTTGATTACACCAAAGGTCTTCCGGAACGGCTCAAGGCATTCGGACGTCTTCTTGAGAAGTATCCCGAATGGACTGGGCATGTGACCTATTACCTTCTGGCGACGCCATCCCGGGAGAACGTCGACACATATAGGCATCTCAAAGAGCAGGTGGACCAGCTTGTTGGCCAGATCAATGGACGTTACTCCCTGCTGTCCTGGACCCCCATTCACTACATAACGCGATCGCTTCCCATAAAGCCGGTCTGTGGGATCTATGCCGCAGGGGATGTGGCCTTGGTCACGCCGTTGCGTGACGGCATGAATCTTGTTGCCAAGGAGTATCTCGCCTGCCATGACGGACGGGATGGCGCTCTGGTCCTGTCGGATATGTGCGGTGCGGCCAATGAACTGACAGAGGCCTTCATCGTGAACCCCTATGACACCGAGGCGTTGTGCGAGGCGCTGCATTCGGCCCTGGAGATTTCCCCCGAGGAGTCGAAGCGGCGCAACATCGCCATGCAGTCTCGGATCAGGGTCCGCACAGCGGCGCAATGGTCGGCCGATTTTCTCGACGCGCTTGCGCAGGTGACGAGCGTGGGGCTTTCCGATCGTCGTCTGCGGATGTCTCAGTGCAACGAGTTGCTCGCGCAGTGGGACAAGGCGGAGAGAAAACTCGTTCTTTGTGATTATGACGGGACCCTCACTCCCCTTGTCCGTTCTCCCGAACGCGCTCGGCCCACGCGTGGGCTCCTGGGACTTCTGAGGCGTCTGGGAGGTGAGCCCGGTGTGGATCTTGCCATTGTGTCTGGTCGTGACCGTTCGACCATGGACGAATGGTTCCATGGCCTGCCGGTCGGTCTCATCGCGGAGCATGGAGCGTGGAGCAGCGACCCCGCAGACGACTCGTTGCCGCGAAAGTGGCGTCGTTCCGCGCAGCTGCCGGATTCTGGCGGGTGGATGCCCATCATCCGTTCCGCGATGCTCAGGGCAGTCGAACGAGTTCCGCGCTCGTTCATCGAAACCAAATCGGATGCGCTGGCGTGGCATTATCGCCAGAGCGATCAGCGCCTCGCAGCGAAGGTGAAGGTCGATCTTCTCAGCGAGTTGAGACAGCGGTGTGGTGGTCTGGGCCTGATGACGATGGAGAATTCCAAAGTCGTCGAGGTCTGTCCCGTTTCCGTGAGCAAAGGCAACGCCGTTTCCCCCCGAATTATGCAGGGTGATTATGGCGTGGTCATCATCGTGGGCGATGATACGACCGATGAGACCATGTTCGCCGTTGCTCCGGATGACGCTTGGACCATCAAAATCGGCGAGGGACAGACAAACGCGCGATATCGCCTGACGGGTCCCGCCGCGTTGCGCCGGCTTCTCAGTTGTCTTACCGCTGAGTCCCAGGCGTCGCGAATCATGGACGGTGATGGGATTGACGGGAAGCCTGCGGCCGCGTGACCGAGCGTGCTGATTCCATTGGCAGCCAGCTGGTGGACCCCGTGGCCGCGCTCGGGGACCAGTCGGCTTAGAATGAATCGCTATGGATCAGACGGATGTCCTTCGCTCGCTTAGACGAGATCATGCCATGGAATTGCGCCGCGCCGCGGAGCGCCTAAAAGGAACGGCCCGCCGGACGCCCATCATCGCGTCGAAGCCGTTGTCGGACCTTACCGGGCACGATGTCCGTCTTAAGCCGGAGAACCTTCAGGTGACGGGATCGTTCAAGATTCGCGGCGCCTACAACAAGATCGCCTCCCTCTCCGACGAGGAGATCTCCCGTGGCATTGTCACGGCGTCGGCGGGTAACCACGCGCAGGGTGTGGCCTATGCCGCGAGGGAGCGTGGCGCGTCGGCGACCATCGTCATGCCGCAGATCACACCCCCACTGAAGGTGGACGCCACCAAGGCGTATGGGGCCGATGTGGTTCTCCACGGAGATGTGTTCGACGAGTCGGCGGAGTACGCGGATCGGCTCAGCGCGGAGCAGGGGATGATCTTTGTCCCGCCGTTCGACGACTACGAGGTCATCTGCGGCCAGGGAACCTTAGGGCTTGAGATTCTTGAGGATGTCCCGGACGTTACCGATGTTGTTGTGCCTTTGGGCGGGGGTGGGCTTGGCGCGGGTGTCGCGCTCGCCATCAAGACCTTCCGCCCGGAGGTCCGGGTTATTGGGGCGATACCTGAGGGGTCGCCGGCCTATCGCCAGTCTTTCGCGGCTGGACATGTGGTTGCCGCCGACCATGTCCTCACCTCTGCGGAGGGTGTTGCGGTCAAGCGTCCAGGAGACCTGCCCTTTGCGCTGCTCAACGAATTTCTCGATGATCTTGTGACGGTTACGGAGCGCGACATCAATGAGATGATTCTTCTCATGCTCGAGAAGCACAAACTTGTGGTCGAGGGAGCCGGCGCCGTCTCTCTGGCCGCCTTGGAACATCTCGATCTGCAGTCGCGCGTTTTCGCGTCGGCCGAGGGCCCCCACGTGGTTGTCCCCATCCTGTCGGGTGGCAACATCGACACTGTCACCATCGGTGCCGTCATCCAGAAGGGCATGATTGCGCGAGGACGAATCATGAACTTCGAGGTGGAGCTCCCCGATGTTCCGGGGCAGCTCGTCAAGGTGGCCACTTTGCTCGCGCGAGAGCGGGTCAATGTCATCGCACTGGATCATGACCAGTTCAAGGCGTCGGGACATTTCATGAACGGGGTCTCGTTGGGCGTCACCGTTGAGACGAACGGCCCGGACCATATCGAGCGAGTTCTTCAGGCATTGCGTGAGGCGGGGCTCGATCCCAAACGCGTGTACTGAGCCGCGACTCTGGTTCTTCTAGCTCTTAGCCCAGTGACTTGTGTTCATAAAGCCGTTGGGCATCTGTGGGTTCTGGGGTCGGATCAGGGCCGGGAGCCGTCCGGCCGTCCCTCCCCATTGGCCGCGATGGTCTCATCCACCAAGCGCGGCAGCGCGACGGCTATGTCATCACGAATGATGCGTGTGGCGAGTCGGTCGTACTGTGTTCTTCCCATGTTCATGATCGTGATCGGCACGTTAGCCTGAGCTGCGATTGGCACCAGCGAAGCCGCGGGAAAAACCTCGAGTGTCGAGCCGACAACCCAGAGCTCGTCCGCTCTGGCGATCTTCTGCATGCTGCGCTCCATGGCGCCGTCAGGCAAAGCCTCGCCGAAATAGACCACGTCCGTTTTGATCAGCCCGTTGCATACCTGACCTGCTTTGTATGGAAGGTTCCGATGGCAATGCGGATCGGGCTCCGCATCCAGACGGTTCATGATGTCCGCAGTATCGTATGCGGCGTGGCAGCGCATGCAGTGCGATGTGCCGATCGTGCCGTGTAGATTGACGATCACGCCGGGAGAGTTGCCGGCTTTCTCGTGGAGTCCATCAAAGTTTTGAGTGGCCAATAGTGAGAGAAGACCGGCTTGCTCCAAACGGGCGAGGGCGTAGTGCGCGTCGCCAGGATGCGCGTTCCACACAGGGGACTCCTTCTGCCAACGCCATGAGTAGCGGCGGGCCTCCTCATCCGTAAGGAATTTGTCGATATCATAGACGCTCATCTGATCGGGATGTTTGGTCCATACGCCGTCTGGTCCCCGAAAATCGGGTATGCCTGCGGAGGTGGAGATTCCTGCTCCTGTAAGAACCGCAATTTTTTTCGCCATAACTATCAGGAATAGCACAGACAGGTAGCTGGCGGGTGGCTGGATTCGCACGTTTCTCGGGTGTGGTGGGTGTGTCGCGACACGCCGTGCGGGGCGCGTGCTTCCGGGGTTCGGGCGGGGTCCGTGGGGGCGTGGGTTTGCGTGGGGCGCGTGGCGCGTGTAAGTTAATCCCTTGCTGCCCGATGGCGGCGGCCGGTCC
>NZ_CASEXV010000024.1 GCF_949292005.1 uncultured Bifidobacterium sp.
CCATACGCATAGGTCGATGAGCAGAACGACAAGAACCATCACGACGATGGCCAGACCGATATTCCCCAGGCGTCGTTGCGCCGCGGATTCCTCCACGAAGCTTCCGATGCCGGGAAGAGCATACGTCGTGTTGTTCACGGAGATCATCTCGGAGGCCGTGAGGAAGAACCAGCCTCCGCTCACGCTCATCATGCAGTTCCACAGGAGGGGAATCGCGGAATTGGGCACGTCCAGCTTCCAGAACCGCTGCCAGCGGGTGAGTCTGAAGGACCGTGCGGCCTCGTCGAGCTCCTGCGGTTCGCTGAGCAGCGAGTTGCGGAACGAGAAGGTCATGTTCCACGCCTGGCTTGTGAAGATGGCGAAAACCGAGGCCGCCTCGACTCCCAGCATGGAATGGGGGAAGAGCGCTATCCAGATGGTGATGGTGGCTGAGAGGAACCCCAACACCGGAACGGATTGGAGGATATCGAGAAGAAGGGTCAGGACCTTTCCCATGCGGCGCAGACGGGCCGCGGCCAGTCCGTATAGGAGGGTGAAGACGAGCGAGAAGAGAAGCGCCACCGCCATTCGCAGCAGGGATCGCAGAGTGTAGTACGGGAGGTTCGACGGATCGATGGAGATGCGGGAGGGGGGTCCCTCGGGGCCGAGCTTCGCGCCCACGTCGGGAAGAATCCATGCGATGGCGCTGAAAAGGACAAGAATCCCCGTCACGACGATGACGTCGGAGAGAATCGCCGTCCTCGTGGATGCGGGTTTGCCTCCGGAGGCTTGTTGTCCGGTGCCGATGAATGGTGAGAGGGACATGCGCACCTCCTTGCCGAGAACGAAATTCCAGGGCGTGTCATACATATGGCGTTTGGCGTTTTCGCGTCGGTGCGTCGGCTGTCACAATAGAGGCGGCCATACGGTTTGTCAACGTGGGCGGGCTTGCGTGGGCTGGTGTGCGGGGCCATGCGTGATGGGCTGTCGGGCAGCTTGCCCGATGGGCGGTCTGATGGTATGATTCTGCAGGTTGTGCCGAGGGTCGCTCCGCCACATGGGTGCCTCCCTCCCTGGGGTTCAGCCTCGCGGTCCAAGCGGCCGGCGTGGCGAATCGGCATCTTCCTCCGGTGGTGCCGGAGGAAAGGTTGCGGGTGTTTCCGATCGCTGAGGCGCGGATCATCCCGATGATGTCGTCGGCATGTGGCGGCGATGGAGGTAAGTCATGGTTAACGCCATTGAGGCATTCGAAGCCAAGCACATCACCGGCGCCGAGAACATCCCCGACTTTCGTCCCGGAGATTCCGTCGATGTCAGCGTGAAGATCACCGAAGGCAACAACACCCGTCTGCAGTCCTTCGCCGGCGTGGTCATCGCCCGTCAGGGATCGGGCGCGCGTGAGACTTTCGTGGTGCGTAAGGTGAGTTTCGGCGTGGGCGTGGAGCGTCGCTTCCCATTGCATTCCCCGGCGATTGATTCGATCAAGCTGGTGCGCAAGGGTCGCGTGCGTCGTGCGAAGCTGTACTACCTGCGCTCTCTGCGCGGCAAGGCGGCTCGTATCGTCGAGCGTCGCGATAACACGTCGAAGTGAGCGGTTCCGTGTCGTCCGGCGTTTCCACGCAGGGCGCTGCGGAGGATTCCCACATTTCCGATGTGGCCGACCACGGCGTCGATCCATGGCCATCGGGTTCCGTCCCGGGGCCGGGGACCGGCGCCGCGCCGCATCGTAGTGGGAGCGGACGCGGTCGGCATATCGACCGTACCCGTTTCCGGTTGCGCGATGCCGTCATATACTGTGGCATTCCCGTTCTCGTGGTTCTTCTGGTGAGGGTTTTCGTCGTCGGCATGTACGTCATACCGTCGGGCTCGATGATGGGCACCATCGAGGTGGGGGACCGTGTGATGACATCGCGTCTGTCTGCGCGCGCGTCGAGTCTTCGCCGTGGAGACATCATCGTGTTTCATGACCCGGCGAACTGGCTGAGCGACGAGGGGAGCTCCTCCTTGCGGAGCAGCGACTATCTCATCAAACGTCTTATCGGTCTTCCCGGTGATGTCGTGACCTGCAAGGGCGCGGGCAGTCCTGTGACGATCAACGGAGTTGCCATCGACGAGACGTCATATATCCGTTCGGGAGTGGATCCGAGCTCCTTCTCCTTCAGTGTGAAGGTGACGGCTGGGCATGTATTCGTCATGGGCGACAACCGCGCCAATTCGGCCGACTCCCGATACCATCAGAACGATGGTGACGACGGGCTCGTTCCCATGTCCGACGTGGTGGGCGTGGCCGTCGCCACATACTGGCCGTTGAACCGCATATCCGTTCTTAACTCGCATCACGAGGTGTTCTCCAAGGTTCCCGATCGGACGGTCTCCTGAGACATGGAACGTTCCCCGTCCGGTCGCTCCGCCGATGCCACGCGTCGTGGCGTGATGTCGTCCCGTGAACCATCGCTGGTCCATGAGCGGGAGATGGCCGCGCGAGGTTTTGATCTGATTATCGGCTGCGACGAGGTGGGCAGAGGAGCGTTGGCCGGTCCGGTGATGGTGGGCGCCGCCGCCATGTGGGCTCCGGATCTGCGCGAGGAATCCATTCCTGATGGTCTTGCCGATTCCAAACTGTTGACGGCGAAAAAGCGTGAGGCGCTTGTTGGCCCGGTGAGGCGGTGGTGCGCAGATGCGTGCGTGGGATCGGCCCTCAACACCGAGATCGACGCTTGGGGAATGTCTCATGCCTTGGGAATAGCCGCGTTGCGGGCGGTGGCGGCGGTGGAGTCGAGAGTGCATGGGAACACGACTGCCCCTCCTCGGATCGGGGTCATACTCGATGGACCATACGACTACATCACCCGGGCGTTGGATTCCTTCGACTCGCCTGATGTGCCATGCCCGTTCGCGGTCGTTACAGAGGTTAAGGCGGATCAGCACTGTGCCCTTGTCTCGGCGGCCTCAGTGGTGGCCAAGGTAACGCGTGATGCGCTGATGGATGATCTTTCGCGTTCGGATCCGAGCTATGCGCCGTATCGATGGGAATCGAACAAGGGATATGGCTCGGCCGCCCATCGCAATGCCATCGCGCGGTTCGGGCCCACGCGCTGGCACAGAACCAGCTGGCATCTGGTGTAGCCGGAAGACGCATAGAATGTGTCTCGTTGACGTCGGTGGGAGATGCTGGAGGGCGGTGGCATGGGCGGTATCGGAAAAGCCGCGGGACGACCATCCATGTTCGATGTCGCCCGGCTGGCGGGTGTGAGCCACCAGACGGTGTCCCGCGTGATCAACTCATCTCCGGATGTGGCGGCCGCCACGAGGGAGAAGGTCCTGGATGCGATCAGGCAACTGGATTATCGCCCCAGCAATTCGGCCCGGGCCCTTGCGTCGCGGCGGTCACGGACCATCGGTCTGATCGTGGGTGGACTGCGGTTCTTCGGACCGATCCTCTCGATGTCCGCTGTGGAGTCGGTCGCGCGGTCGCATGGCTTGTTCACGTCGATGTCGATGGTTCACGAGGCCTCGTGCACTCCCGAGGAGTTCTCGGACTTGTGCGACACATTTGACGAGCAGAACGTGGATGCCTTCGTGTTCCTCGCACCGACGGACGTGATGCTGCAGGCCGCCTGCCGGGTGAGGGTTTCGCAGCCGACGGTGATCATCACGTCCACCCATGGCCGGTTGGGCATGGGCGAGTGCCGCTCCCTGCTGCGCTTGTCGGGGAGGTCGCGCAACGCCGTGGTTGGGATAGACCAGTGGAGCGCAGTGGAGGAGGCCGTTCGTCTCGCCGCGGGTTTCGGCCATCGTCGCGCCCTGTATTTCGCAGGTCCGTCTGAGTGGCGCGACGCGTCGACGCGGTTGGAGGCGTGGCGCCACACATCGGTTCGCGAGTCGATTCAATCCGTCACGGTGCAGTGCGGCTCATGGGACGCATCCGAGGCGTATGGGCGCATGAACCACATCATCGATAGGGTGGGCGCTGCCGGAGGCGTTCTGGCCTCGCTTGTGGTCACCGCCAACGACAGCCAGGCGGTGGGTGTCTGCCGCGCCCTGCACGAGCACGGTCTCCGGGTTCCGCAGGACGTCAGCGTCATCGGATTCGACGACATGCCCGCGATGGACAACATGTACCCTCCTTTGACGACGGTGAGACCTGATTTCGAGAGGTTGGGAAGTGTCGCCATGTGTGAGGTGCTGTCCCTTCTCGGTGAGGGGGATGAGCCGGGGTATTCCGTCTCGGCGCATGGTGTCGGTCTTATCCCCGCTGAGCTTGTCAAACGGGGGTCGCTGGGGCCGGTTCCCGTCCGCTGATTTTTGCCGCGTCGCCACGGTTTTCCCCGTGGGGCGGGTTCTTCCCGAGGTGTTTTCCGGGGGTGTTTGTCAATGACCGTCATTTGTCG